>NZ_ASSI01000213.1:0-2523 GCF_000466765.1 Burkholderia sp. AU4i
TGATCTCGACGAGCGGCATCAGCAGCGCGGGGTTCAGCCAGTGCGCGTTCAGCATCCGTGCAGGATGCGCGACGTGGCGTTGCAGCTCGGTGACGACGAACGTCGACGTCGTCGACGCGATCGTTGCATGCGCACCGACATGCGCGCCGAGCCAGCGCAGCGCGTCGGCCTTCGCATCGAGCACTTCGGGCAACGCCTCGAACACGATGCCGGCCTGCCGCACCGCATCGGCCGCACCGTCCCGCGCGACGAGCGCGATGCGCGCGACCACGGTTTCGGCCTGCGCGGCGTCGATGCGGCCGAGCGCGACCTGCGCATGCAGCGGCCTTTCGATCTCGTCGCGCGTGCGTGCCTCGAAGGCGTGCCATCCGGCCGCGTCGCGCGGCTTGAAGTCGATCAGCGTCACGTCGAGCCCCGCGAACGCGAACACGAGCGCGATCCCCTGCCCCATGCGCCCCGCGCCGAGCACGTGGACACGCGTCACATCGGCGCCCGCCTTCATGCCGCGTACCCCGCGTCGAGCAGCGCGCGCATCGCGTCCATCGACAGCGCGGCGAGCCCCAGCCGCTCCAGCGTGCGGCCTTCCGCATACAGGTCGCGCACCGCGACCGCGCTCGCGATGCTCAGCAGCCCCTGCGCGACGGGCGTCGGCACACCGGCCCGGCGCCCGCACGACACGATGAACGACAGCCCGAGCCGGGTGTCTTCGAGCATGTAGCGATGCGTGCGCAGATCGATCTTCTCGCGCCAGTCGCCGCTATCGGTCAGCTTGCCGTGCGCGCCGCGCCCGTACATCCATTCGTCGCCGTCGGTCGCGTAGTGATCGGCAAGCGGGAAATGCGGCGCCGGGTAACCGAGCGCCTCGCGCACCGCGATGCGCTCGGCGTCGAGCGCGTTCGTCACGCGGCGAATCGACGGCTGCGTGCCTTCGTTGTGGATGTCCCATGCGTCGAAGTGTTCGAGCGGCCCGGCGTTCATCAGGATCAGCGGCGGATGGATCACGGGGCCCGCGTTCATCAGCGCGCCGGACAACGCGTCCTCGACCGGTTCGACCGACGGATAACCCGCGCGCAGCACGTCGAACGCCCAGCCGGACGCGTTCGCCGGAAACACGCCGGTCGGCAGCCGCGTCGCGTACGCGCTGATCACGACGTCGTTGTCGCCGTGCCTGCGCACGAGATACGGCAGCGTGCCCGTCTCGGCGAAGGCGACGCGCGAACGGTTGCCGGCATCGGCCGCCGCGCGCGCGAACACGACGCTGCCGAACGTGCCGGGCGGCAGGAACACGACCTGGCCGTCCTCCAGCAGCGGCGCGACCTGCGCGGCGAGCGCGTCGTGCGAGGTGGCCGGCAGCGGCACCACGACGAGCCGCGCGCCGCGCAACGCGGCCGCGAGATCGCCGCTCAGGCGGATCGCGCCGGGCGCGTCGCCGAGCGGCACCGTCCGCTTGCCGCGATAGTCGGTCACGTTCAGCACGCCAAGCTCGCGCAGCCGCGCGTGCGGCTCGCGGTCGCGCCGCCACCACGTCACGTCGTGGCCCTTCTCGAACAGGTCGATGGCCGCCGCATGGCAGCCGTGGCCGCCGCCCAGAACACATACCTTCATCGTCTTCTCCCGGTGAATGAGTGCTTCCGAGACTACGCGTCCGCCCCCGCCGCGTCGCTTCAAAACGCGCAACGGCGCACCCGTTCGCGCAACGCAATCGGGGCGACACGCACGAAACCGCACCCCTGCATCCGATACGAGGTCCGTGAATGGATATCGCCCTTTCCCGCCATGCGCCGAACCGGCTCGGCACGCTGCAAGCCCCCGACGAAGTCGAACGCGCGGTCGCGCACCGGCTCGGGCCGCACCGGATGGCCGCGCGCGGCCGCGATCCGTTTCATGCGGAGCTGTACGAAGTGCCGCTGCATCACGGCGCGCTGCTCGAACTCTGCTACGGCCGCGAAACGCGCATCGACTTCGGCGACGATGCCGGTCACTTCCTGTTCAGGCTGACGCTCGCCGGCGCCTGCGAACTGCAGGCCGGCAGCGTCGTCGCGCGGGCCGGCCCGGGCGAGCTGACCGTATCGTCGCCCGCGCTCGCCAGCCGCCTGAGCACGAGCCCCGATTGCCGCAACCTCGTGCTGCGGCTCGAACGCGGCGCGCTCGAACGCAAGCTGCAGCACATGCTGCGGGCACCGCTCACGCGGCCGCTGCAGTTCGATCTCGCGGCCGGCGGCATCGGCACCGGCACGGGCGCCGCGCTCGTGCTGCCGACCTTCGAATACCTGTGCAAGCTCGGCGCACAACCGGGCATCGGCACGGCCTCGCCCCTCTTCGGCGCCGATCTCACCGCGTGGCTGATGTCGCTGCTGCTCACGCACCTGCCGCACTCGTACAGCGACGCGCTCGCACGCGGCACGCCGCCGTTGCCGGCGCACGTGCGCCGCGCGTGCGATCACGTCGACGCGCACCTCGGCGAGCCGCTCGCGCTCGCCGCGCTGGCGGCCGTCGCGGGCGTCGCGCCCCGCACGCTGCAGC
>NZ_ASSI01000214.1:0-20148 GCF_000466765.1 Burkholderia sp. AU4i
ACAACGGGACAACGGGACAACGGGACAACGAGACAACGAGACAACGAGACAACGAGAAAGCGCGGAATGCACGCCGCTGAAGCGGTGGGCGATGCCGCTACGTCAGGCGTCCGTCACCCACGCGCCGAACCATTCGCTCGGGCGTGCGATCTCATCCTGCGCGGCGACGAGCTCGAGCTCGTAGCGGCGCGCATCGTAGGTCGCCTTCACGACCGCATGCACGGCTGCGAGCGTGTGCTCGAACGCGGCGCGCACGGAGTCGCCGCGCAGCCGGCATGCGACGAAGATCGCGCTGGTCAGGTCGCCGACGCCGACCGGATGGCGCGGAAACGCGTACAGCGGGCGCTGGCCGATCCATGCCTCGGTTTCGGTGACGGCGAGCATGTTGAAGCGATCGGCCGGGCTGTTGCGGTCGTGCAGGTGCTTGACGAGGATGATTTGCGGGCCGCGGCGGATCAGCGCGCGGCACGCTTCGACGGCTTCGGCGACGGTTTCGATGCGCCGCCCGGCCAGCTTCTGCAGTTCGGTGTGGTTCGGCGACATGCCGTCGGCGAGCGCCGGCATTTCCTGGACCATGAATTCCTCGACGCCGGGTTCGGGCCGGATGCCGCCCGTCTGGCCCATCGCCGGATCGCAGAAGTACCACGCGTTCGGGTTCATCGCCTTCACCGAGCGGACGATCTCGACGGCCGCGCGCGCCTGCGGCGGCGAGCCGAGGAAGCCGGACAGCACGGCGTCGCAGCGCTTGAGCGCGCCGATCGCGGCGATGCCGTCGACGAGCTGCTCCATCTTCGCGGCATCGATCGCGCTGCCCGCCCAATGGCCGTACTGCATGTGATTCGACAACTGGACGGTATTGAGCGGCCAGACGTTGACGCCGAGGCGCTGCATCGGGAACACGGCCGCACTGTTGCCGGCATGGCCGTAGATGACGTGCGACTGAATGCTGAGGACGTTTTTCATGGGAATCGCCTGCACGCGTTTCAGGGTCACGTCACACGATACCCGAGTTCGTCGCGCGCGCGGAAGTCGCGCGGCCCCGGAGTGTTGCGCGCCGTCGTCAGCGCGACCGCGTAGAATCGCGGGGCGCGAGGCGGCCCGGCTGCCCGCGTGCGTCTCCAATCACCGTGATCGCCATGCTTTCGATTCGCAAGATGTTGTATGCCGTGCGCGCCGTCGTGCTCGGCGCGGGTGTCGCCGCCGCGTGCGCCATGCCTGTCGCGGCGGCCGCCGCATCGGCCGCCGGCAACGACGGGCCCGTGTACGGCCCGCGCCTGGAAGGGTTCACCTATCCGGCTCCCGTGCATGTGTATACGTTCGTGTCGCAACGCGAAACGCTCGAGATGGCCTATCTCGACGTGCCGCCGGCGCACCCGAACGGCCGCACCGTCGTGCTGCTGCACGGGAAGAACTTCTGCGCGGCGACCTGGGAGGACACGATCGGCGTGCTGAGCCGGGCCGGCTATCGCGTGATCGCACCGGACCAGATCGGCTTCTGCAAGTCGTCGAAGCCCGATCGCTACCAGTACAGCTTCCAGCAACTGGCGCGCAACACGCACGCGCTGCTCGAATCGGTGGGGGTGAAGTCGGCGACGATCGTCGGCCACTCGACGGGCGGGATGCTCGCGATGCGCTACGCGCTGATGTATCCGAAGGCGACCGAGCAGCTCGTGCTCGTGAACCCGATCGGCCTCGAGGACTGGAAGGCGCTCGGCGTGCCGCCGCTGCCGGTCGACTACTGGTATGCGCGCGAGCAGAAGACCACGGCCGACAGCATTCGCCGCTATGAGCAGGGCACGTACTACGCGGGCAAGTGGTCGCCGTCGTACGAGCGCTGGGTGCAGATGCTGGCCGGGATGTACCGTGGCGCCGGCCGCGACGCGGTCGCCTGGAACTCCGCGCTGATCTACGACATGATCCTCACGCAGCCGGTGGTCTACGAACTCGGCGCGATCCGCGTGCCGACGCTGCTGATGATCGGCGACAAGGACACGACCGCGATCGGCAAGGACGTGTCGCCGCCCGACGTGCATGCGAAGCTCGGCCGCTACCCGGAGCTCGCGAAGCGGACGCAGGCCGCGATCCCCGGCGCGCAGCTCGTCGAATTCCCGGCGCTCGGGCACGCGCCGCAGATCCAGGATCCGGACGCGTTTCACAAGGCGCTGCTCGACGGGCTGGAGGCCGCGCACCCGCAGTGACGCGGGGGCGGCTGCGGGCGGCTCGGGCGTGTGCCGTCAGCGCACCTCGCTCGCGAGCTCGTCGCGGATCTGCGCGGTCAGTTCGAACGAACGCAGCCGTGCCGCGTGATCGTAGATCTGCGCGGTGACGATCAGCTCGTCGGCCCCCGTCTGCGCGATGCGGTCGCGCAGCTTGTCGCGCACGGTGTCGCGCGAGCCGACCGCCGCGAACGATAGCGAATGCGCGACGGTCGCGAGCTCGAGTTCGTTGGCCTCGAGCACGTCGACGGGCGGCGGCAGCTTGCCCGGCGTGCCGCGCCGCAGATTGATGAACTGCTGCTGCAGCGACGTGAACAGGCGCCGCGCCTCGTCGTCGGTATCGGCGACGAACACGTTGACGCCGACCATCGCATGCGGCTTCGGCCACGCGGCCGACGGCCGGTACTGCGCACGATAGATCTCGAGCGCGCGCATCAGGTAATCCGGCGCGAAGTGCGACGCAAACGCGAACGGCAGCCCGAGCATCGCCGCCAGCTGCGCGCTGAACAAACTCGAACCGAGCAGCCACACGGGCACGTCGAGCCCCGCGCCGGGCACCGCGCGCACGCGCTGGCCGGGCACCGGCTCCGCGAAGTAGCGCTGCAGCTCGGCGACATCGTCCGGAAACGAATCGGCGCTGCCGATCAGGTCGCGGCGCAGCGCGCGCGACGTGGTCTGGTCGGTGCCGGGCGCGCGGCCGAGGCCGAGGTCGATGCGCCCCGGATACAGCGACGCGAGCGTGCCGAACTGCTCGGCGATCACGAGCGGCGCGTGGTTCGGCAGCATGATGCCGCCCGAGCCGACGCGGATCGTCTGCGTCGCGCCCGCGACATGACCGATCACGACGGCGGTGGCCGCGCTCGCGATGCCCGGCATGTTGTGATGCTCGGCCAGCCAGTAGCGCTGGTAGCCCCACCGTTCCGCGTGCTGCGCGAGATCGACGGTGTTGCGGAACGCCCGGGAGGCGTCGGCGCCGGCCGGAATGGGGGCGAGATCGAGTACGGAAAACGGAGTCATCGGTTGGCCTTCGAACAAGGGGGCTGGGTGATGCGCTTACGCAACAAATGCCAGGGATTTTGCCAAAGGGTTCCGGAACGTGCTGGGAGCGGCGCGATACCCATGCGCGTTTCAGGGGTGCAGGGCCGAATCCGGCGATCGTTGCAAAAATCAATCTAATCGGCGATTAATTACCAATCTTTACGGCGATTGGATGTGAATCCGCATCGACGTACAAATTTGCACGAAACGATTGATTTTCAAGACTGCAATACGCCTGCAAACCGCTTACGCTAACGTGAACGCGGGTGCGCTCAAATGGTTCGCCGACTGCGCAGCTTTGCCGGAAATGCACAAGTCCGTTTCTCGTAGCGCCGAGCGCGGGGTGCCGCAGACTGCTAAAATCCGGCGCCTGCCCATGTTGTGCCGAAGGTAGCCATACGAGTCTTCCCGCATCTCGCCCGGGTTTCCCGCGGAGGTGCGCCACGCGAAACCGGGCATGGCCATACCCGAAGGATGGGTCGAGCCTTCCTCATATACAGACGCTGCTGGAACAAGGAGTCGGGTCGTGCCCGCGTTCGTCGTTGTCGGAATACCGAATCACGCTCAATCGCGTTCAAGCGTTCTCCATGGCGTTCAGGTCGCCGGGAGGCGGCGCGCATGACGGCAACCGCAACGATGTTCGACTGGCTCCTGATCGTCTTCACGCTGGCCGCGGCCGGTTATGCGCTCGTCGCCGCGTTCGCGCCGCGGCCGCGTACGCCGCGCACGGCCGCGCGCGACGGCTTCGAGCCGGTCAGCGTGCTCAAGCCGCTGTGCGGCTTCGAGCCGCACCTGTACGAAAACCTCGCAACGTTCTGCGAGCAGCGCCATCCGCGTTGCGAAGTACTGTTTGGCGTCGCGTCGGCGGCCGATCCGGCCGTCGCCGTGGTCGAACGGCTGCGTGCCGATTACCCCGAGTGCGACATCACGCTCGTGATCGATGCGCGCGTGCACGGCAAGAACCTGAAGGTCAGCAACCTGATCAACCTCGCCGAACGCGCGAAATACGGCCGCATCGTGATCGCGGACAGCGACATCGCGGTGACGCCCGATTATCTGGAGCGCGTGACGGCACCGCTCGCCGACGTGTCGGTCGGCGTCGTCACGTGCCTGTATCATGCGCGCAGCGTCGGCGGGTTCTGGACGCGAATCGGCGCGCAGTTCGTCGACGCCTGGTTCGCGCCGTCGGTCCGGATCACGCATCTCGGCCGCTCGAGCCGCTTCGGCTTCGGCGCGACGCTCGCGCTGACGCGCGACACGCTCGACCGGATCGGCGGTTTTCCCGCGCTAAAGGACGAACTGGCCGACGATTTCTGGCTGGCCGAGCTGCCGCGCCGCCTCGGGCGCCGCACCGTGCTGTCGGAGGTCGAGGTCGCGACCGACGTGATCGAGCCGTCGTTCGGGCCGCTGTGGCACCGCGAGACGCGCTGGCTGCGCACGATCCGTTCGCTGAACCCGGCCGGTTTCGCGTTCCTGTTCATTACGTTCACCGTGCCGTGGCTCGCGATCGGCGCGGCGCTCGCGCTGCGCCTCGACGGAACCTTCGCCGGCTCGCTGGCGGGCGGGGCGGCCGTGGTGGGCGCGTTCGGGCGGCTCGTGCTGCACGCGCGCGGCGAGGACGGCTGGCGCGCGTTCTGGCGCGACTTGCCGCTCGTCGCGGTGCGCGACACGCTGCTCGCGCTCGAGTGGCTCGCGGCCGTGTTCGGCACGCATGTCGTGTGGCGCGGCGCGAGGATGACGGTCGTCGGCGGCGAGCGCGCGACGGCGGCCGTGGAAGCAGTGGACGGCCGCTAGGGCCGTTCCGGTCGAACCCGGCCCGAGGGCCGACACGCGCTGCGCGGCGAGGCCGCGCGGCGCGACATGACAGAGAGGCGGGCGCCGGCAAGGCGGCCCGCGGTTTTTTGACTGAATCGTTGTAACGAAACGAACTATGCAGGCTACCGGAGCATTCATGAAAACGCTGTTCTTGCAGGCCCCTTCGTATGACGGCTTCGACGGCGGAGCCGGCTCGCGCTATCAGGCGAAGCGCGAAATCCGTTCCTTCTGGTATCCGACGTGGCTCGCGCAGCCGGCCGCGCTCGTGCCGGGCAGCCGCGTCGTCGACGCGCCGGCCGACGGCCTGTCGGTCGAGGAAACGCTGAAGATCGCCAACGACTACGATCTCGTGATCATCCACACGAGCACGCCGTCGTTCCCGACCGACGCGATGTTCGCGCAGGATCTCAAGAAGATGAAGCCGTCGATGCTGGTCGGCATGGTGGGCGCGAAGGTGATGGTCGATCCGCACAACTCGCTCACGGCGAGCGAGGCGATCGACTTCGTGTGCCGCGAGGAATTCGACTACACCTGCAAGGAAATCGCCGAAGGCAAGCCGTTCCCCGAGATCAAGGGCTTGAGCTGGCGCGCGAAGGACGGCTCGATCGAGCACAACGAAGCGCGTCCGATCCTCGAGAACATGGACGAACTGCCGTTCGTCGCGCCCGTCTACAAGCGCGACCTGAAGATCGACAACTACTTCATCGGCTACCTGAACTACCCGTACGTGTCGATCTACACGGGCCGCGGCTGCAAGTCGCGCTGCACGTTCTGCCTGTGGCCGCAAACGGTCAGCGGCCATCGCTACCGCACGCGCTCGGTCGAGAACGTGCTCGCGGAAGCGAAGTGGATCCGCGACAACATGCCGGAAGTGAAGGAACTGATGTTCGACGACGACACCTTCACCGACGACCTGCCGCGCGCCGAAGCGATCGCCATCGGCCTGGGCAAGCTCGGCATGACGTGGTCGTGCAACGCGAAGGCGAACGTGCCGTACAAGTCGCTCAAGATCATGAAGGAAAACGGCCTGCGCCTGCTGCTGGTCGGCTTCGAATCCGGCGACGACCAGATCCTCGTGAACATCAAGAAGGGCGTGCGCACCGATTTCGCGCGCCGCTTCAGCGCGGACTGCAAGAAGCTCGGCATCAAGATCCACGGCACCTTCATCCTCGGCCTGCCGGGCGAGACGCAGGAGACCATCAAGAAGACGATCGAGTACGCGAAGGAAATCAATCCGCACACGATCCAGGTCTCGCTCGCCGCGCCGTATCCGGGCACGACGCTCTACAAGCAGGCCGTGGAAAACGGCTGGATGGAAGAGAACAAGACCATCAACCTGGTGAGCAAGGAAGGTGTGCAGCTCGCGGCGATCGGCTACGCGCACCTGTCGCGCGACGAGATCTACCACCATCTCGAGCAGTTCTATCGCCAGTTCTACTTCCGTCCGTCGAAGATCTGGGAAATCGTGCGCGAGATGCTGACGAGCTGGGACATGATGAAGCGCCGCCTGCGCGAGGGCGTCGAATTCTTCCGCTTCCTGCGCGCGCACGAGGCGTAAACCGTGGCGACGCAGCGGGCGGCGCGGGCGCTGATCTTCACCGCGGACGACTTCGGGCTGCACCCGCGCGTCAACGCGGCAGTCGAACGCGCGCACCGCGACGGCGTGCTGAACGCCGCGAGCCTGATGGTCGGCGCGAGCGCCGCCCCGGATGCGATCGAGCGTGCGCGGCGCCTGCCGTCGCTCGCGGTCGGTCTGCATCTCGTGCTCGCGGACGGGCCGGCCACGCTGCCCGCGCACGAGATTCCCGCGCTCGTCGGCCCCGATGGGCGGTTCGGCGACGCGATGGCGAAGGACGGCTGCCGGTTCTTCTTCCTGCCGCACGTGCGCGCGCAGCTGCGCCGCGAGATCCGCGCGCAGTTCGATGCGTTCGCGGCGAGCGGCCTGCCGCTCGATCACGTGAACGCGCACAAGCATTTCCACCTGCACCCCACCGTGCTGTCGATGATCATCGAGATCGGCCGCGACTACGGGTTGCGCGCGGTGCGGCTGCCGTACGAAACGAGCGCGCCCGCGCTGCTCAAGCCGTGGATCGCGCTCGTGCGCGCGCGGCTCGACCGGGCGGGGCTCGCGCACAACGACTACGTGGTCGGGATCGAGCATACGGGCGCGATGGACGAGGCCGTGCTGCTCGACGCGCTGGCCAAGCTGCCGCCGGGCGTCGGCGAGATCTACTGCCATCCGGCCGAGGCCGGCGACGGCCCGATCACGCCGACGATGGCCGGCTACCGTCCGGTGGACGAACTCGATGCGCTGCTGTCGCCGCGCGTCGCGGCCGCGCTGAAGGCCGCGGGCGTCGCGACCGGCGGCTTTGCCGACGTGTTCGGCCAGCCCGCGGCGCGGCGCGGCGGGCAGGCGTCGCGTGCACCCGGAGCGCAGCCGTCATGATCAAGTGGATCAAATGGCTCGGCTGGCCGCTCGGCATCGGCATCCTGCTGGCGCTGGGGCTGCACGAAGGCATCGGCGACGTGTCGCAGATGCTCGCGCGCGCCGGTTACGCGCTGCTGTGGCTCGTACCGTTCCACGCGCTGCCGCTGCTGCTCGACGCCTACGCGTGGCACCTGCTGCTCGACAGGCGCTCGTCGCTGCCGTTCCTCTGGTGGATCGCGACCGTGCGCGAAGCGGTGAACCGGCTGCTGCCGGTGGTCGGGATCGGCGGCGAGCTGGTCGGCATCCGGCTCGCGCGCTGGCAGGTGCCCGACGCGAGCCGCGTGACGGCGTCGGTGATCGTCGAGGTGCTCGTGACGATCGTCGTTCAGTATGCGTTTGCCGCGCTCGGCCTCGTGCTGCTGCTCGCGACGACGGACAACATGGGCGGCGGCACGATCGGCCTCGCGCTGCTGCTGACGCTGCCGCTGCCGGTGCTCGGCGTCGTGCTGATGCGCCGCGGCGGGATCTTCCATGCGATCGAGCGTTTCGCGGGCCGCCTGCTCGGCGATTCGCACCGGCTGCTGCAGGGCGTCGACGGCAAGCGGCTCGACGCCGACATCGATGCGCTGATGTCGCGCACGGGCCTGTTGTTCAGCGCGTTCTTCTGGCAGCTGGCCGGCTACGTGCTCGGCGCGCTCGAGATCTACTGGGCGCTCGCGCTGCTCGGCCATCCGGTGTCGATCGGCGGCGCGATCGCGATCGAGGCGATGACGCAGGCCGTGCGCCATGCGGCGTTCATGGTGCCGGGCGGCCTCGGCGTGCAGGAGGCGACCGTCGTGCTGCTCGCGCAGATGTTCGGCGTCGACCGCGAGACGGCGCTGTCGCTCGCGCTGGTCAAGCGCGGCCGCGAGGTGCTGTTCGGCTGCCTCGCGCTCGGGTCGTGGCAGCTTGCCGAACTCGTGCGCACGCGCCGCAGCATCGGTGCGCCGCCGGCCGCGCCGCGCGCGCCGCACGCGACGGGCCGCGTGGCGGAAACCGAATCCGAAACCGAAACGATGCATTGATCACGAGACGGGCCGCGCGCCCGTCTCGCGCTTTTGGCGTCGCGCGGGTATCCTTGCCGCGTGTTTTCTCGACGCGCATTTCTTCCGATGAATTTCCGTTTCCGGCTGCTCCCCGTGACGATGCTGGCCGCCGCGCTGGCGCTGACCGGCTGCGACGACAAGCAAGGCAACCTCGACGTGCAACGTATCAGGGACTTCTTCAACGCGATCAAGCCCGCGCCGCTGCTGCTGAAGGGGCTGAAGGCCGGCGAATCGACCGAGGCCGACGTGCGCGGCACGATGGGCAAGCCCGAGACCGAGCGCGACTTCACCGACGGCTCGAAGCGTCTCGAATACCCGCGCGGCCCGATGGGCAACCAGACGTGGTTCGTCGACCTCGATGCGAACGGCCGCTACACGGGCGCGACGCAGGTGCTGACCGCCGAGAATTTCGCGAAGGTGCGCCCGGGGATGAACGAGGACGAGGTGCGGCGCCTGCTCGGCAAGCCCGGCGACATCGCGCAGTATCCGCTCAAGCCCGAGACGGTCTGGAGCTGGCGCTGGCTCGAGGACGGCGTCAACACCGACGCGTTCTTCAACGTCCATTTCGGCCCGGACGGGCTCGTCTACACGACTTCGCGCTCCGACATCCTGAAGGGGCGGTAAGCCCGACCGTCTTCGGCGCTATATCGAAAAAGCGACCGGAAAATTGCAAAAAGTCCGCTTCCCCGGCCGTTATCCGGTTGTCAGGGAGCGGCTTTTTTCCTTTTGAAACAGCGGTGTAGGTCGCGGTTGAAAATGATGGGGCGGATTGTTGCGACGCAGCAATCGCGTGCCGGGTGATTTGAGGCAATCAATTTCGCTTGCGACTATCCGCGTCAGCCCGGCGCGGGACAGGCAGACGCGTCGGCATCCATTCCAACTCTGGAGACGCGCGTGTTCCTTTACGGCTTTGGTCCTGTCCTCTGGGCCGGCACCGTGCAGACCATCGAGCTGTCGGTGCTGTCGCTCGCCACTGCGGTGGCGCTGGGGCTGATCGGCGCGGTGGCGAAGCTGTCGCACAACCGGGTGCTGCGAGCGATCGCGACCGGTTATACGACGCTGATCCGCTCGGTGCCCGATCTCGTCCTGATGCTGCTGCTGTTCTACAGCATCCAGATCTGGCTGAACCAGTTCACCGACTTCGTCGGCTGGGACCAGATCGACATCGACCCGTTCGTGGCCGGCGTGCTCACGCTCGGCTTCATCTATGGCGCGTACTTCACCGAGACGTTCCGCGGCGCGTTCCTGTCGGTGCCGCGCGGCCAGCTCGAAGCCGGTGCGGCTTACGGGATGAGCGGGATGCGCGTGTTCGTGCGGATCATGTTTCCGCAGATGATGCGTTTTGCGCTGCCGGGCATCGGCAACAACTGGCAGGTGCTCGTGAAGGCCACCGCGCTGGTGTCGATCATCGGTCTCGCGGACGTCGTGAAGGCCGCGCAGGACGCCGGCAAGAGCACGTTCAACATGTTCTTCTTCATCCTCGTCGCGGCGCTGATCTATCTCGCGATCACGACCGTTTCCAACCTCGTGCTGATCCAGCTCGAGAAGCGTTATTCCATGGGCGTGCGGCACGCAGAACTATGATCGAGATCCTCCAGGAATTCGGCCAGGCGTTCCTTTACTGGGACGGCCAGCGCCTCTCCGGCCTCGCGGTGACGCTGTGGCTGCTCGTCGCGTCGATTTCGCTCGGCTTCGTGTGCGCGGTGCCGCTCGCGGTCGCGCGCGTGTCGAAGAACAGGTGGGTGTCGACGCCGGTGCGGTTCTACACGTACGTGTTCCGCGGCACGCCGCTCTACGTGCAGTTGCTGCTGCTGTACACGGGCATGTACAGCCTCGAGTTCGTGCGTTCGCACTCGCTGCTCGACGCGTTCTTCCGCAGCGGCTTCAACTGCGCGATTCTCGCGTTCGCGCTGAACACCTGCGCGTACACGACCGAGATCTTCGCGGGTGCGATCCGCGCGATTCCGCACGGCGAGGTCGAGGCGGCGCGGGCATACGGGATGTCGCCGTTCACGATGTACCGCCGCGTGATCCTGCCGTCGGCGCTGCGCCGCGCGCTGCCGCTGTACAGCAACGAGGTGATCCTGATGCTGCACGCGACCACCGTCGCGTTCACGGCGACCGTGCCGGACATCCTGAAGGTCGCACGCGATGCGAATTCCGCGACCTACATGGCGTTCCAGTCGTTCGGAATCGCCGCGCTGATCTATCTTGCGGTATCGTTCGCACTCGTCGCGGTGTTTCGCCGCGCGGAGCGCCACTGGCTCGCGTATCTCGCGGCCGCCCGTCATTGATTCACTTCGAGGAGAGCCAGTTGGCCGAGATCACTCAAACGAGCGCGTCCGCTTCCACCAAGCTTGCCGCGGTCGACATTCACAAGCGCTACGGCGACAACGAGGTGCTCAAGGGCGTATCGCTGAACGCGAAGGCCGGCGACGTCATCAGCATCATCGGCGCGAGCGGCTCGGGCAAGAGCACGTTCCTGCGCTGCATCAATTTTCTCGAGCGGCCGAATGCGGGGCAGATCGTCGTCGACGGCGAGACCGTGCGCACGAAGACCGACCGCGCCGGTGCGCTCGAAGTCGCCGATCACAAGCAGCTTCAGCGCATCCGCACGAAGCTCGCGATGGTGTTCCAGCACTTCAACCTCTGGGCGCACATGAACGTGCTCGAGAACGTGATGGAAGCGCCGGTGCACGTGCTCGGCATTTCGAAGAAGGAAGCCGAGGAGCGCGCGCGCGAGTACCTGGAGAAGGTCGGTTTGCCGCCGCGCGTCGAGAAGCAGTATCCGTCGCATCTTTCCGGTGGCCAGCAGCAGCGCGTGGCGATTGCGCGTGCGCTGGCGATGCATCCGGACGTGATGCTGTTCGACGAGCCGACGTCGGCGCTCGACCCGGAACTGGTGGGCGAAGTGCTGAAGGTGATGCAGAAGCTCGCCGAGGAAGGCCGCACGATGATCGTCGTCACGCACGAGATGGGTTTCGCGCGCAACGTGTCGAATCACGTGATGTTCCTGCATCAGGGGCGGACCGAGGAAGAGGGCGATCCGAAGGAAGTGCTGGTACGCCCGCAGAGCGAGCGGCTGAAGCAGTTCCTGTCGGGCAGTCTCAAGTAACGCGACAGGGCGGGTTTCATACGTGGTACCGGTGTCTCGTCCCGCAGGCGCCACCCGCACGATGCAGGTGGCGATCGTTGCATTGCCGCCCGTGTCGATGTCGGGCGTGGGTGCGATCGTCGATGCGCTGAACCTCGCGAACGAGATCGACGGGCGGCTGCTGTATCGCTGGCAGGTGTGTTCGTGGGACGGGCGGCCGGTGCCGCTTGCCGGCGGTGCGCAGTGGCATGCCGATGCGGCGTTCAACGATGCGATCGCGTGCGACTGGGTCATCGTCGTGTCGGAGCGGTTTCAGCAGTTTGCCGACTATCGGTTGTTTCTCGCGAGTCTCGCGCGGGTCGGGCAGCGCACGCCGCTCGTGACCGGAATTCATCATGGCGTGTGGTGGCTGGCGATGGCCGGGCAGCTTTCCGGGTACCGGGTGAGCGTGAACTGGGAGACGTATCAGCAGTTCGCCGAACAGTTCGAGCGGTCGATCGTCACGCAGCAGATCTTCGAGATCGACCGGGACCGCGCGACGTGCGCGGGTGGGCAGGCTACCGTGGATTTCATGCTGGCCATGATTGGCCGGGAACATGGGGCGGACCTCGCGGAGCGGATTGCCGATGCACTCGGGGTCGGGACTTTGCGGAGCGGCGAAGAGCGGCAGCGGATTCCTTTTGTGACTGCGCCGGGCGAGCGGCATCCTCGGTTGAACGATGCGTTGCTGCTCATGGAAGCCAATGTCGAGGATCCGTTGACGACCGACGAGATCGCCGAACTCGTCGGCGTTTCACGCCGGCAGCTCGAGCGGCTCTTTCGACAGTATCTCGGGGCGATGCCCTCGAAGTATTACCTCAACCTACGGTTGCTCAAGGCCCGGACTCAGTTGCAGCGGACCAGCAAGTCGGTTGTGCAGGTTAGCCTCGCCTGTGGGTTTTCTTCCGCTGCGCACTTTTCCAACGCGTACCGCGAAAGGTTCGGGGTCACGCCTCGGGAGGATCGGCGAGCGTGGCTCGAGAAGCAGACCGGCGGGGGCAGTGAACCACGGGGTGGGGCGCTCGTCGAGCGCGGGAAGGATTGATTTCAGGTTTTTTGCGGTGTGCTTGCCTTTTTCGTCGTGAAGCACCTGTGATCTCGTCGGTCTATTAGCGTCGCCCCTGCGCGGGGCGGCGGTTACTTTTCTTTGTCTTGCCAAAGAAAAGTAACCAAAAGAAAGGCGCCCGGAAAACGCATGACTTCCCGGTGCCGTGGTCGTCAGAGTGGTTCGCACCTAAGTGTCCGCGCCAGTCAGGAGACCGGAGTGGTTCGAGCAATGGTTCTGACACCACTCCCTACCCAACAGAGCGGTATACCGCCCGCCAGCTCCATCCTCGCTTCGCTCGGCTGCAAGGTTACCTCCCGTCGCGTTTCATGCGCTTGCTGCTTTTGCCAGCGCTGGTCAGCAAATCGACACTCTTTACTCACACCATTCGTACCTGTCGGACTGCTTGTCATCGGTACTTGTTTGATAACGACCGTGGCCGTGTGTTTTCGTGATTGATTGCTGCGTCCCTTTTTCCTGCGAACGCGTGTGTCCTTGATTTGCTGAATTCGGGGTACTTGCGCGCGCGATTGCCGGGAGGATTGACCCTATGCGCTACTGGAGGGGGTGTACCTGTCGGCCGAGCGAAGCGAGGGCGGAGCTGGCGGGTGGTATACCGCTCTGTTGGGTAGGGCGTGGTGTCAGAACCATTGCTCGAACCACTCCGTGTTCCTGACTGGCGCGGACACTTAGGTGCGAACCACTCTGACGACCACGGCACCGGGAAGTCATGCGTTTTCCGGGCGCCTTTCTTTTGGTTACTTTTCTTTGGCAAGACAAAGAAAAGTGACCGCCGCCCCGCGCAGGGGCGACGCTAATAGACCGACAAGATCACAGGTGCTTCACGATCACAGGTGCTTCACGACGACAAAGGCAAGCACACGCCCCACAGGCAGCAAAACCAGCGACGCTTCCACGAAACCACCCGCCCGGAGAGAGGGCAAAATAAAGCGCACTATCCGCTTCCGATAGAACCCGTCGCAATTCCGCAAGACGCTTGCGTCACCCTTACCTAAACTTGATCCTGTTGAACCCTCTTACGAAACCGAAAGGAACGACCATGACGACCTCGACCGTGACCCGCCAGACATTCGACGAAGTGATGGTGCCGGTATTTTCTCCCGCGCCGTTCGTGCCGGATCGCGCAGAGGGCTCCCGCGTGTGGGACACGGCCGGCCGCGAGTACATCGATTTCGCGTGCGGCATCGCGGTGACGTCGCTCGGCCACGGCCACCCGGAACTGCTGAAAGTCCTGGACGAACAAAGCCGCAAGCTCTGGCACATCGGCAACGGCTACACGAACGAGCCGGTGCTGCGCCTCGCAAAGCGCCTCGAATCGCTGACCTTCGCCGACCGCGCGTTCTTCGCGAACTCGGGCGCGGAAGCGAACGAAGCCGCCCTGAAACTCGCACGCCGCGTCGCGTTCGACCGCCACGGCGCCGACAAGGCGGAAATCATCTCGTTCGTGCAGTCGTTCCACGGCCGCACGTTCTTCACGGTCAGCGTCGGCGGCCAGCCGAAGTACTCGGAAGGCTTCGGCCCCGTGCCGGCCGGCATCACGCACCTGCCGTACAACGACATCGAAGCCGCAAAGGCCGCGATCGGCCCGCAAACCTGCGCAGTGATCGTCGAGCCCGTGCAAGGCGAAGGCGGCGTGATCCCGGCCGATCCGGCATTCCTGAAGGCACTGCGCGAAGCCTGTGACGCGAACGACGCACTGCTGATCTTCGACGAAGTGCAAACGGGCGTCGGCCGCACGGGCCAGTTCTACGCGTACATGGACACGGGCGTCACGCCCGACATCCTCACGACCGCCAAGGCGCTCGGCAACGGCTTCCCGATCGGCGCGATGCTGACGACCAACGAACTGGCCGCGCACTTCAAGGTCGGCGTGCACGGCACGACGTACGGCGGCAACCCGCTCGCATCGGCGATCGCCGACAAGGTCGTCGAACTGATCGGCGACCCGGCACTGCTCGAAGGCGTGCGCGAACGCAGCGTGCGCCTGAAAGGCGCGCTCGAGCGCATCAACGCACGCTTCGGCATCTTCAAGGACGTGCGCGGCAAGGGCCTGCTCGTCGGCGCGGAACTCACCGCCGCATTCGATGGCCGCGCGAAGGACTTCGTCACCGCGGCAGCAGAAAACGGCCTGATCATGCTGATCGCCGGCCCGAACGTGCTGCGCTTCGTCCCGTCGCTGGTGATCCCGTTCGACCTGCTCGACGAAGGCGTCAAGCGCTTCGAGAAGGCCGTCGAACAAGTGCTCGCCGCCCAGGAAGCCACCGCGCGCTGATCGGCGCACCCATCGCAGACAGGAACGACGATGCTATTTGTTCGCCCCGGCAAACTCACGGATCTCGATGCGCTCGCGCACATGGCGCGCACCGCGCAACCGGTCCTGCACTCGCTGCCGCACGACCGCGCGGCGCTCGAAGCGCGCGTGGCGCTCTCGGAGGATTCGTTTCGCGCGGACGTCGACTTCGCCGGCGAGGAGTTCTATCTCTTCGTGCTCGAGGATTCGTCGACGGGCAAGCTGCTCGGCACGGCGAGCATCGTGGCCGCGGCCGGCTACTCGGAACCGTTCTACGCGTTCCGCAACGACGCGCTGATCCACGCGTCGCGCGAGCTGCACGTGAACCGCAAGATCCACGCGCTCACGATGTCGCACGAGCTGACCGGCAAGAGCCGGCTCGCGGGCTTCTACGTCGATCCGTCGCTGCGCGGCGACGCGGCCGCGCACCTGATCTCGCGCGCCCGGATGATGTACATCGCCGCGAACCGCCGCCGCTTCACGCCGGAAGTGTTCACGCTGCTGCTCGGCGTGAGCGACGACACGGGCGCGTCGCCGTTCTGGGAAGCGGTGGGCCGCAAGTTCTTCGGCCGCAACTTCACCGATGTCGACATCGCGTCGGGCGGCCGCAGCCGCACCTTCATCGCGGAAGTGATGCCGGCGTATCCGCTCTACGTGCCGCTGCTGCCGGAAGCCGCGCAGCGCGTGCTCGGCGAGCCGAACCAATCGGCACTGCTGGCCTACGACATCCATCTCGAGGAAGGCTTCGAGCCCGACCGCTTCGTCGACATCTTCGACGCGGGCCCGGTGCTCACCGCGCAGGTCGACCGCACCGCGTGCGTGAAGCACGGCACGGAGCGCGTCGTGCGCGAGGCCGCGCACCAGCAGGGCGACGTTGCGTACATGGTGTCGACGGGCAGCGGCGAATCGTTCCGCTGCGTGCTGGCCGACCTGCCGGGCGATGCGGCCGACGCACCGCTCGCCGGCGACGTGCGCGCGGCGCTCGATGTGAAGGATGGCGATGTCGTGCGCTGCGTGCCACTGCACCGCCGCGACGATGAAGATTTGAAGGGAGACGCAGCATGATCGTCGTTCGGGTCGTACAAACGGGCGACGTCGACGCGCTCGTGTCGCTCGCGAAGGAAACCGGGCCGGGCCTGACCACGTTCAAGCCCGACCGCGACGCGCTCGCCGCGCGCATCGAGCGCACGCGCCGCACGCTCGAGGGCGAGGCAGCGCCCGGCGAGGCCGGCTACTTCTTCGTGATGGAAGAATCGAAGACGGGCGACATCGCGGGCGTATGCGGGATCGAGTCGCAGGTCGGCCTCGAACAGCCGTTCTACAACTACCGCGTGAGCACGGTCGTGCACGCGAGCCAGGAGCTCGGCGTGTGGACGCGCATGCACGCGCTGAACATCTCGCACGACCTGACCGGCTACGCGGAAGTGTGCTCGCTGTTCCTGAGCCCGCGTTATCGCACGGGCGGCGTGGGCGGCCTGCTGTCGCGCTCGCGCTTCATGTTCATCGCGCAGTTCCGCGAACGCTTCCCGGAACGCATCTGCGCGGAACTGCGCGGCCACTTCGACGAAGACGGCACGTCGCCGTTCTGGCGCGCCGTCGGTTCGCACTTCTACCAGATCGACTTCAACGCGGC
Organism: Burkholderia sp. AU4i; assembly: GCF_000466765.1. NCBI lineage: Bacteria > Pseudomonadati > Pseudomonadota > Betaproteobacteria > Burkholderiales > Burkholderiaceae > Burkholderia > Burkholderia sp. AU4i. The sequence continues at coordinate 16,705 of NZ_ASSI01000214.1, forward strand.
CGACTATCTGAGCTCGCACGGCCGCAAGTCGTTCCTCGCGGAACTGATGCCGCGCTATCCGGTGTACGTCGACCTGCTGCCGCAGGACGCGCAGGACGCGGTCGGCCTCACGCACCGCGACACGCTGCCGGCCCGCAAGATGCTCGAGGCGGAAGGGCTGCGCTACCAGAACCACGTCGACATCTTCGACGCGGGCCCGGTGCTCGAATGCCACGTGAACGACCTGCGCACGGTGCGCGAGAGCGTCGTCGTGCCGGTCGCGATCGGCGTGCCCGACGCGCAGGGCGACCATCCGCCGACGTCACTCGTGTCGAACACGTCGCTCACCGATTTCCGCGTCGGCGTCGCGCCGGGCGTGGTCGCGAACGGCTCGTTCGTGCTGTCGGCCGACGATGCCGCCGCGCTCGACGTGAAGGCCGGCGATCCGGTCCGCGTGCTGCCGCTCAAAGTCAAACAGGGATAAACGAATCATGACGGAACTCTTCATCGACGGCGCCTGGGTCGCAGGCTCGGGCCCCGTGTTCGCTTCGCGCAACCCGGGCACCGACGAGATCGCATGGCAGGGCGAAAGCGCGTCGGCGGCCGACGTCGACCGTGCGGTCGCGAGCGCGCGTCGCGCATTCGCCGGCTGGTCGGCGCTCGACTTCGAATCGCGCTGCGCGATCGTCAAGCGCTTCGCCGCATTGCTCAACGAACGCAAGGAAGCGATCGCGACCGCGATCGGCCGCGAGACGGGCAAGCCGCTGTGGGAAGCGCGCACCGAAGTCGCGTCGATGGCCGCGAAGGTCGGCATTTCGATCCAGGCCTACCAGGAACGCACCGGCGAAAAGCGCCAGGACATGGCCGACGGCGTCGCGGTGCTGCGCCACCGCCCGCACGGTGTCGTCGCGGTGTTCGGCCCGTACAACTTCCCCGGCCACTTGCCGAACGGCCATATCGTGCCCGCGCTGATCGCCGGCAATGCGGTCGTGTTCAAGCCGTCGGAGCTCGCGCCGGGCGTCGCGCGCGCGACGGTCGAGGTGTGGCAGGAAGCCGGGCTGCCGGCCGGCGTGCTGAACCTTGTGCAGGGCGAGAAGGACACGGGCATCGCGCTCGCGAATCACCGGCAGATCGACGGGCTGTTCTTCACCGGCAGCTCGGACACCGGCACGCTGCTGCACCGGCAGTTCGGCGGCCGTCCGGAGATCGTGCTCGCGCTCGAGATGGGCGGCAACAATCCGCTCGTGATCGGCGAAGTCGAGGACATCGACGCGGCCGTCCATCACACGATCCAGTCGGCGTTCCTGTCGGCCGGCCAGCGCTGCACGTGCGCACGCCGCATCTTCGTGCCGCAGGGCGCGTTCGGCGACCGCTTTCTCGCGCGTTTCGCCGACGTCACGTCGAAGATCACGGCCGACGTGTTCGACGCCGATCCGCAGCCGTTCATGGGCGCGGTGATCTCGGCGCGCGCGGCCGCGAAGCTCGTCGACGCGCAGTCGCGCCTGATCGAGCAGGGCGCGAAGCCGATCATCGCGATGACGCAGCGCGATCCGCGCCTGGGCTTCGTGAACGCGGCGATCGTCGACGTGACGGGCGTGGCGAACCTGCCGGACGAAGAACACTTCGGCCCGCTCGCGCAGATCGTCCGCTACGCGACGTTCGACGAAGCGATCGAGCGCGCGAACGACACGGCATTCGGCCTGTCCGCCGGCCTGCTGGCCGACGACGCGAACGCATGGGACCACTTCCGCCGCACGATCCGTGCGGGGATCGTCAACTGGAACCGTCCGACCAACGGCGCATCGTCCGCCGCACCGTTCGGCGGCACCGGCCGCTCGGGCAACCATCGCCCGAGCGCGTACTACGCGGCCGACTATTGCGCGTATCCGATGGCGTCGGTGGAAAGCACGCAACTGACTTTGCCCGCGAGCCTGTCGCCGGGCCTGCACTTCTGATCGAGGGAACGACGATGAACGCACAAGAAGCCAATTTCGACGGGCTCGTCGGCCCGACCCACAACTACGCCGGCCTGTCGTTCGGCAACGTGGCGTCGCTCAACAACGAGAAGTCGGCCGCGAACCCGAAGGCCGCCGCGAAGCAGGGGCTGCGCAAGATGAAGCAGCTCGCGGATCTCGGCTTCGCGCAAGGCGTGCTGCCGCCGCAGGAGCGGCCGTCGCTGCGCCTGTTGCGCGAGCTCGGCTTCTCGGGCAAGGACGCGGACGTGATCGCGAAAGCCGCGAAGCAGGCGCCCGAACTGCTCGCCGCCGCGAGCTCGGCATCGGCGATGTGGACCGCGAACGCGGCCACCGTCAGCCCGTCGGCCGACACGAGCGACGGCCGCGTGCACTTCACGCCGGCGAACCTCTGCAGCAAGCTGCACCGCGCGATCGAACACGAAGCGACGCGCCGCACGCTGTCGACGCTGTTCGCCGATCCCGCGCACTTCGCGGTGCACGAAGCGCTGACCGGCACGCCGGCACTCGGCGACGAAGGCGCGGCGAACCACACGCGCTTCTGTGCCGAATACGGCAAGCCGGGCATCGAGTTCTTCGTGTACGGCCGCGCGGAATACCGCCGCGGCCCCGAGCCGAAGCGCTTCCCGGCACGCCAGACCTTCGAGGCGAGCCGCGCGGTCGCGCATCGCCACGGGCTCGCCGAAGAAGCGACGGTGTATGCGCAGCAGGACCCGGACGTGATCGACGCGGGCGTGTTCCACAACGACGTGATCTCGGTCGGCAACCGCGACACGCTGTTCACGCACGAGCGCGCGTTCGTCAACAAGCAGGCGATCTACGACACGCTGACCGCCGCGCTCGACGCGCGCGGCGCGCGCCTGAACGTGATCGAGGTGCCCGAAGCGGCCGTGAGCGTGAACGACGCGGTCACGTCGTATCTGTTCAACAGCCAGCTGCTGTCGCGCGCGGACGGCTCGCAAGTGCTCGTCGTGCCGCAGGAATGCCGCGAGAACGGGAACGTCGCGGCTTATCTCGACGAACTCGCGGCCGGCAACGGCCCGATTCACGACGTGCTCGTGTTCGACCTGCGCGAAAGCATGAAGAACGGCGGCGGCCCGGCATGCCTGCGCCTGCGTGTCGTGCTCAACGACGCGGAACGCGCGGCCGTCACGTCGAACGTGTGGATCAACGACACGCTGTTCACGTCGCTCGACACGTGGATCGACCGGCACTATCGCGATCGCCTCGCACCGGAAGACCTCGCCGATCCGGCGCTGCTCGACGAATCGCGCACGGCGCTCGACGAGCTCACGCAGATCCTGCGCGTCGGTTCGCTGTATGACTTCCAGCGCTGAGGTACGGATGCCGGCCAACGTGCTGCTCGACGACTTCCTCGCATTCACGCTGGCCGGTAGCGCGCCGTCCGTGACGGACGGCACCTGCGCGGCCGGCGCCGTGCGCTGCTCATGGCGCGGCGACGGTCTGCTCGCGCTCGAACCGGCCGCGGCCG
>NZ_ASSI01000215.1:0-53309 GCF_000466765.1 Burkholderia sp. AU4i
GAATAAATCAGCGTTTCCCTAGAAACATTCCCGAAATCTACTGAGGCGCAACCTTGTGGTGCAGTGATCGATCTGGTCTCTTATGACAGGCTTTTGTAGGCGACTCGGGGCTCTAGATCTGCCGGCTGATAGAGGCCTGAGTGACCTTCATTTTCGATGTCGTACAAGCGAAACTCGGACAGCCGCGCTGCCGACTTAAAACCGCGAAGGTCATTCAAGGGCGACTCGTTTGCATGTCGGAGGTATAAATTTTCCTTGGACGTCGCGCAATATTTCATTGTTTTTCGCTCGGACGAAGAGGTGCGATATTGGCGATTCTTCCGGGGAGGTGGTTAATTGATTACACGAAGGCAATTCACCGTTACGGCATTGGCCAGTGCGATAGCCGGTGTTGCGGCTCAAGCAGTTTGCTCGGCGGCGCACGCGCAGCAGGGCACGGTGCTCGCGAGCCCGTTTGAGATGCGACTAGCGCAAATCGAGGCGCAGGTCGGCGGGCGACTCGGCGTGGCAATACTCGATACCGCTAGCGGGAAGCAAGTGGGTTGGCGCATGTATGAGCGCTTTCCGATGTGCAGCACGTTCAAGATCCTGTTGGCGTCACTGGTGTTGATGCGTACGGACCACGGCCAAGAAGATCTCACGCGTAAGATCGTATTTTCGAAGCGCGAAGTGGTGCCTTCTTCACCCGTCAGCGGCCCGCGCGCGGACAGTGACGGGATGACGATCGCGGAACTCTGCGAAGCAGCGCTCACACACAGCGACAATACGGCGGGAAATCTATTGCTTACAAGCGTTGGCGGCCCAACAGGACTTACTGCCTTCGCACGCAGCATTGGTGACAAATTCACCAGACTTGATCGCAACGAGCCAGCACTTAACGAAGCAGCAGAGGGGGATCCGCGTGATTCGACGACGCCGGCCGCGATCCTCTCGGACATGCACGCGCTTTTGCTCGGGAGCACCCTTTCGTCGAGTTCTCGCGACCAGCTCATCGCCTGGCTTGTCTCCAACAAGACCGGAGACGCACGTTTGCGCGCTCGATTGCCAAAAGACTGGCGCATCGGTGACAAGACGGGCACAGGCGATCACGGTACCGTCAACGACATTGCTGTTGTATGGCCTGCGGGCCGCGCGCCGGTCTTCGTAGGTGCGTACCTCACGGGAGCGACGAACGCGACCTCGACACAGCGCGATGAGGCTATCGCAAAAATTGGCGAACTGGTCACGGAAATATAGCGGCGTCGAGAAGTCTATTGTTCCGCTTACGTTTATACTTGTGTTCTTAACGAAATATTTATAATTAAAAATTGATCTATGCGTTATGGTAAATTTTCTGTTTAATAAAACAATTATATCTTTCACATCTGTCTATTTCATGATTTTACGGTGCGCGGTTGCTTCGCCGTACATGGGACATGGTAGTGTATCCGATGATCCGTTCAGCACCCCATATTTCGCGAAAATCGATGGCAACATGGTACTCTCAGTTACCTTGCCACCAAAGCTATTGGGGCTGGACATGAACGACCGGAATTCAATCAAGTCCGAAACGGGCGACTTCAAACAAGCACGCTATACTTTCCCGGACGCGAAGGTTCCGAAATCAATCCTACACGATCTGACCAAGATATATCTTTATGATCGTCGACGCGATGTACCAATTGTGTCTTCGGGAAGGGACTGGGTAATCGCGGAATTTTTCAGGGCGGGATCCCATATACCCGTTTCACGCTTTCGGCTGCTGGGTAGGAAGGTCGAACGCCAGGAACAGCTGGATGAGACTGGACGAACGATTAGGATCATCGCTATCGGCTGGGCTCGCTCGTCCACGGCGGAAGATGACGAGACAACAGATATGTCAGAGCTCGGTCAACATCCCGTGTGGATTCGAGTATTCAAGGTATCTCCTGCGGGAAAGAAAATACTCGTTGCTTTAGCCTGGCGACGGAAGCGTTTCGCTACGGCACCTGAGATCTATGACGAACCAGACGACAAGTTGCTCGCTTTCGGTCTACCGAATGGAACTGTGAAGTGGCATACAAAGGCCGAGTTCCTGAAAGCGTGGGATATTGACCCCAATGCTACAAAGTTATTGGGAAGGTCCGTGTCGACAGAAAAATCGCACCAACCATGACCAATCCTTACTGGAGTCTTATTTTTCCGACTACTCTGAACTATTCGCACTAGACAGAAAATTTCTTCAGTCTTTGTCACGCGGTACCCGAGCACTTTTTCCGATTTCGCTTGCACCTCACGTTACGTCAGCTTTTATGGTTCATACGGACGAGACGGCCTGGGCATTGACGTGGCGCTGCAGCTGGCTCTTGATCTGAATGGGCCGTATGCGCATGGCCATTGACCACGTATCTGATCCGCTGACCGCGGGCTGAAGCAGCGTGCCAGGCGCGCGTGCTTACGTCCGCTTGTCCAGATTCATCAGTAGGGAGCCACTTTCATGGCGTTAGCCGCCGAACTGAAACAGAATGCTTCGCTGTATTTCCTGGCGTTGGGTGCCTTTGCGATTGGTACCGAAGGATTTATGCTCGCGGGGCTGCTGCCGATCATCGCGACAGATCTGTCCATCAGCGTCGCGGAGGCGGGGCAGCTCGTGACCGTCTTTTCGATTGCGTACGCGATCAGCTCGCCGATCCTGACGACGGCCGGTGCGGGCGTGAACCGGCGGCATTTCCTGATTGTCGCGCTGCTGTGCTTCGCAGCCGCCAATTTCGCGGCTTGCGCATCGCCCGGCTATCTGCCGCTGCTGGCCGCGCGCGTCCTGCTAGCCGTATCGGCCGGCCTGTACATGCCGAGCGCGAATGCGCTCGCCGGCTCGCTGGTCGCGCCGGAGCGTCGGGGGCGTGCGCTCGCGACCGTCCATGGCGGGGTTACGATCGCCGTCGCACTTGGCGTGCCGCTCGGCGCGTGGATCGGCAGCCACTTCGGCTGGCGTGCGACCTTCGCCAGCATCGGCGTGTTGTCCGCGCTCGTGACGCTCGGGGTGATGGTCGGCTTGCCGCGCGGGGTCGGCGCGAACCTGTCGGTACCGTCGCTCGCCCAACGGGTGGCCGTCGGGCGCCAGCCCGCCGTGCTGGTCACGCTGCTCATTACGACCCTATGGGCCGCCGGCATCTGGACTATCTATCCCTATCTCGCGCCGTTCTTGACAGGCCGCCCTGGCTTCAGCGGCGCCCAAGTGGGCGTCGTGCTGCTGCTGTATGGCGTGTTTGCCGGCATCGGCGTATCCATCGGCGGTCGTGCGATTGATCGTCTCGGCAGCGGGAAGGTATTGATCGCCTGTCTGATCGTAATGACGCTGTCGTATGAGAGCCTGACCGCCAGCGCGCTGCACCTGGAACCCGCGCATGCGCGCGTCGCGATCCTGATCGCGATCGCCGCATGGGGTGCAGCAGGCTGGGCGTTCAACCCGGCTCAGCAAACCAAGCTGATCGACATCGCCGGCCTTGACGTCGCGCCGGTCTCGCTGTCGCTCAATTCATCGTTCACGTATCTCGGCTTCGCGCTCGGCGCGGCGCTTGGATCGTTCATCGTCGCGTACCGCTCCGTGACTGACATTGGCGCGATCGGTGGAGTGTGCGAGGTCGCTGCGCTGCTCATCACGCTGGTGACCCATCGCCGTGTCCGGCCTACGGCGACGCGCATTCACGGCGCGGTCCCGGCTGCCCCCACGCCCGCCGAACGTTCGACGCAGCCATGAAACGACACGAATGCAAGACAACGTAACGGGACACGATGAGCCCGTAGTGCCTTCGTCACGGTTGACGTCGACAGCGCCGGACTGACAGAGGTCTTGACCCGACGATCGACATTGACGGATCGTTGTGGGCGAGTCGGAAATCGTGATACGAGGAAAGGTACCTCACTCACGCGGAGGCGATCGTGATGGAGGCACCGGCAGACGTGTCAAACTGATGAGCGAAGCCGTCGCACCTTTCTGGTTCAAACCGATCACCAAAACCGGGGACTGCTATGACTACCGAAGAGCGACTCAAAAGTTCAGGGTTAGTACTGCCTCCAGTTCCTTCTCCTATCGCCAACTTCGTGAGTTGGCGGCGATCCGGCCAGATTCTTTATCTATCCGGTCAGGGGCCACGCGATGCTTCCGGCATGATTATCAGCGGGAAATTAGGTCGGAACTACAGTGTCGAACGAGGCTATGCCGATGCCCGTCAAGTGGGTCTGCAGCTTTTGTCGACAATTCAACAGGCGGCAGGATCGCTTGATCACATTGCCGGCGTTTTGAAAATCTTCGGCATGGTGAACGCAGCGCCGGACTTTTGCGATCATCCGAAGGTCATTAACGGCTGCTCGGACCTGTTTGTGGAGGTACTAGGCGATCGCGGTCGGCACGCCAGGTCGGCGGTTGGGATGGGTTCGCTACCCAACGGGATGTCGGTGGAAATCGAAGCGATCGTCGAGATCGTGAACGGGCACTAAGACATCGATGGTGACGCAATGACGAATGCGATCTCGCGGCACTACGATACGCTCCTTGCAGAGCACTACACCTGGATGTTTGGAATGCCTTTCCGGGACAAAGTGGATGAGCAAAGAAAACTGCTCGAGGCGCTGGGAGTAGTGGCCGGCAGGCATGGAACAGCACTCGATCTCGGCAGCGGGCCCGGATTCCAGTCGATTGCACTCGCGAGCCTGGGTTTCGAAAAAGTCGTTGCTGTCGATACGAGCCAGACGCTACTAGACGAACTCAATAACCAGAAGGGCGATCTTCCAATCGAGACGGCCTTCGCTGATCTGCGAGGCTTGGATCGCCTGGTCGTTCCTCGGTCTGCGGAGGCAATCGTGTGCATGGGTGACACGCTCACGCACCTGGACAGCATGCAGGACGTGAAGGACGTGTTCAGGAAGGCGCGAGATGTCTTGCAACCGTCGGGCCTTCTGATCCTGACTTTTCGGGATCTCTCCATCGAGCTAACGGGGTTGGACCGGATTTTCCCCATTCGCGCTGATCGCGATCGCATCATGACGTGCATGCTCGAATATGGCCCAGATGCCGTTGTTGTCAATGACCTTGTCCATGTTCGAGAAGCGGGAGCCTGGACGCTTCACAAGAGCAGTTATCAAAAGCTCCGGCTGCATCCTGATACGCTTTCGGACGAATTGAGGCGAATGGGTTTCACCGTGAGAACAAACGCGCCAATTGGCAGAATGCACGCACTTGTCGCGGAGAAGTGATCGCAGGCCGTGGGAGGAAATCACGCGTTGAAAGTTGCTTGCACAACCTTTTATATTTCCCTTGCACCTGACGTTGCGTCAGCTTTTATAGTCGGTACCGACGACTGGGAAAAATGCGACTGAAAATCGGCGATCTGGCGAAGAAGGCGGGACTTAGCGTCCGTGCGTTGCATCACTACGATGCAATCGGGTTGCTGTCGCCGTCGCAGCGTACCGAGGGCGGTGCGCGCCTTTATGGGCGCGACGATCTCATCCGGCTGCACCGCATCGAAGCATTGAAGCGGTTCGGGTATTCGCTTCCGGACATCAAGGCCAGCCTCGATGGTCAGTTCGCCGATGCACCGCTTCTGCTTCTGCAGCGCCAGATCGCAGAACTCGACGCGCAGGCGTCGCGCGCGCAGCGTCTCGGTCGTCACCTGCGATACATCGTGGACATGCTCGCCACCGACGGCGAGACCACGACAACCGACTGGCTGAATGCTCTGGAGCTGATGAACATGGTTCAAAAACACCTCGATGACGACGAATTCGATGCGCTGCTGGCGGCCGGCCCTGAGTCGATGCCGTCGACCGATCCGGCATGGTCCGCGCTGATAGACGAAGTTCGCGAGGCCGTGCAACGGCCATTGCCGACTGACAGCGACGCAGCCGTGGCGCTCGCATGGCGCTGGATCCGGCTTGTGGTGCGGATGACCCGCAATGACCCAACGCTCGCCGCCAAGCTGATGACAATGCAGCTCGACGAGCCGCGTGCACCACAACTCGTCGGCATCACCGCGCCGATGCTGGCGTGGATCAATGAAGCATTCGTGCACGCGCGCTGCGCGCTATTCGCGAAGTATCTCGGTGCGGCGCAGATGAGGGAAGTGCGTAGTCGCCAGTTCGCGATGATGAACAGCCGCGCCTGGCCCGCGCTGGTAGGCGATTTGCGCGCGCAGATGGAAGACGGGGTCGATGCAGGGGCGGCACCGGTACAGGCGATCGTCAAGCGCTGGCAGCAATTGTTTCGCGACAGCTTCTGCGGGGAGGACAAGGTGCTCGAGGCGCGCGTGCTCGATGTAATGATGCGCGAGCCCGATCTGCAGCTCGGTGTCGGCATCGACGACGCGTTGCTTGCCTATCTGCACCAGGCGAACTTCGCTGGCCACGGCGTGATCGCAGCCAACGCCGGACCCAAGCCGAGCGCGTTGATGGTAGCCACGCAGCGGGCTGCGCACCAGTTGCTCGATCGGCCTCTGGTGCTGGACGATCCGGTCGCTCTCGCTGTCCTTGGTGCGACTGAAGCCCAGGCCGTGCACGACAACATCGACCGGTTCCGGCATCCGGCTTCGGTCGGACTGCGCAGTTCGGTGATCGTACGCAGCCGGTTGGCCGATGACGTGTGGGCGGCGGCGATCGAACGAGGTGTTCGCCAGTATGTGGTGCTCGGCGCGGGGCTCGATACCAGCGCGTACCGGCATCCCCATGCGGCCGGGCGTATCTTCGAAGTCGATCTGCCGGCGACGCAGGCATGGAAGCAAGCGCGCTTGCGCGAGGCCGGCATCGCGTTGCCGCCATCGCTGCATTTCGTACCGGTCGACTTCGAGCGCGTCGGCTTGGCCGAGGGTCTTGCACGTGCCGGTTTCGACGCGGATGCGCCGGCCATATTCAGTTGGCTTGGGGTGACGATGTATCTCGACGAGGCGGCGGTCATCGATACGTTGCGTTTCGTCGTCGATTGTTCCGAAGGCAGCGCGGTGCTGTTCGACTATGCTCTGCCGCTGTCGAGTCTGCCGCCGATCCTGCGTATCGCGATGGAGCAGATGACGTCGCAATTCGCCGAGCGCGGGGAGCCGTGGAAGAGCTTCTTCGAGCCCGACGCGCTTGTCGAAACGTTGGTCTCGCTGGGTTTCGGCCACTGCACCACGTGGACGCCGGACGATTTGAATCAGCGTTATTTATCGAACCGCACCGATGCGCTGCTTCTCGGAGAGACGCCCACACGGCTGGTGCTGGCGACGGTCTGAATCCAGTGCCGCTTTCTGTTCCGGTGTCGATCGGTTAGCCGGCCTCAGTCAGCTATTCGACGGGGCGGACAAGGTAAGCGCAAAGTCCTATCATAAGCTCCAGGGTTATGGAATCGGGGCCTTACGGTCGGGGTTCGAAGTCCGCGATGCGAATTGACGACTTTATTTTGGCGAGACTGTTCATAATATCGTCAACTTAGCCGCGGGACCGCTTGCTCCGCGAGGATTCTGGAGTGACAGATTTAATTTGCGTGACGTTGTCCAAGTATCTGTGCGAGAACCTGCAGGAACGCTACTTACATGTCGAGCTTGATGCATTCCGGCAGATGGAGCCTGCCAATTATTGGGACGTCGAAAAGCCGTTGGCACGAATTCGCGTAGCAGCCCTGTGTCGAGCAATTAATGCAACGGCGGTTACATTTTCAAGACACGGCCAGGCCGTGATCGTCGATCATGTTCTCTCGCCCGAGGCGTGGCGCTACATGCTCGAAGACATGATCGGGCTACCGGTACTGATCGTTGGCGTTTTTTGTGAGCTCGAAGTCCTGATGGAGCGTGAACAGAACCGCGGCGACCGTAAGCTCGGACTGGCCGAGTCTCAATTTCACTCGATTCACGCTAATCGGCACTACGATTTCATCGTAGACACATCATCTTCGAGTAGCGCTGAATGCGGTCAGCTAGTGCTGGCGTGGTTGCAATCGCAGCCGACGCCTGCTGCATTCGCGAAAATGAACCAGCAGTTTTTCTGTAGCTAAGATGGGCAGGTAGCTGCCGCCCGTCATCGCGGACACCTGAGCGGATGGCCAGCTTCGAGCGATCGGGAGCGTGCCGCTGGTAAACTCGGGCCGCCAAAGCAATTTTTTCCGGTCACATGAGCACGCAACCCACCGCAGCACCTGCACCCGTCACCCCCATGATGCAGCAGTACCTGCGCTTTATCTGACAAGGCCTGACGCACAAAGCCACGCCGAGACCTACGCCGATAGTTTTGGCGATGGGCCGCTACCGACGGTGGATTCAACCGGTCGATGCAACACCTCCACTGCTTACGCAGCTTCTAGTGTGTTGCATCGACCGGTTGAATCCACCACCGGATGGCGAACTTCGTGCGATCCCGTCCGGCCCACTGGTAAACTCGGCGGGCCAAAGCAACTTTTTCCGTTCACATGAGCACCTAACTCGCAGCAGCACCTGCAACCGTCACCCCAACGATGCAGCAGTACCTGCGCGTTATCTGACAGGGCCCGGCTAGAAAAGCTACGTCCAAAGCTACGCGTATTCCTTGGGAATTGAGACTCTTGATCTATTTCGGCCCGTCTGTCCCCGTGTACGACTTCAACCAGGCCAAAAAAGAGCGATCTCAACCGAGACAACGGATTACAAGTGAAAACAAGGACAAATACGCGGATGTCCATCATCGTCTGGACAACTCTAGTTCTGGCGGGGAGTGTCATCGTCTGGATCGGAAACGCGACCGCGTCGCGAGTCTATTTCGTGATAGTAGAGCGGTCATGGTCCTCGACCGACGCGACCGTTCTATCATCGGAAACAATTTCTCGATCCCAGAAGAGCGGGAGGATCTGGACACCGTCGTGGACATACTCGTATATCGTGCACGGTCGTCGATATGTGAGTCAAAGTAGCAGCACCATTTACGGTTACAACGCGACATGGTACGGATCGCAAGAACTTGCCAAGCGAGCTGCGCTATCCCGCCCTGCTGGCTATACGCTGCCAGCTTACTTCGACCCGGCCGATGCCAGTCACTCGGTCTTGGACCGAGCAACGTGGCGAGGAGAGGACTGGATCACGCTGGCTCTTCTTCTGCTGCTGCTCGCTTCAGTTGCGAAGGGGCTTCAAAGCTTCTGGCGGGCCCATTCGAAGAGGGACGGGTAGGCTACGCGCAACCGGTTTAGGGGCAGTCATCGTCGATCAAGGCGCAGCTCACGCCACACTTGCATTCCCTGATACCAACCGACAATGGGTATCAGTGTCGCCGCGCCGAAAGTTAAAATCATTGAAACGGCAAGTAGATGCTCGCCCGCAACCGGCCTGAAAACAAAACCTAAAACGACGACGGACGCGAAAAGCGCACCAAACAAAATGGCGGCAAATCGCAGAGACGCTATTGAGGCAACGCCCTCAATGCGCCCACTCTGATGGTCGCGCCAACCCTCCAATGTTTGCCAATCGTTCGGATTTCGGAGTACTGCGGTTACGATCATTCCGCTCTCAACTCGAACAGTTCCGAGAATCTGCACAGCGTATTGTCGCTGACCGTCTATGGTGGCATTGAATGTCGTGTGCGTCCCGAACCTTGTTCGGGTCATTGCCGCGCCCGACACATCATCGATTGCCGCTGTAACTCGGTAGAGCTTCACTTTTCTAACGCCCCAGTCATCCATCGACACTGATTGTCGACGATTCAGGCAATCGCGTCGAGCGACTCTTCCTGGCCGGATGCCGCCCGACGCGTTTGACTATAGCTACCCCAGAGAAAACGCCAGCCATTTCCCATACCAGCCTTCCGCACCGGTCAATGCCCCCGGCCTGACCCACATCCCTACCGCCCACCCAACGCCTGAGCCAGCGCATCCCCCGCAGCCAGAATATGCGCGGACAGCGCCGCACACGCCGCGTCCACATCCCCCTCGCGTATCGCCCGAACGATGTCCCAATGTTCGTCGTTCGAGCGATCCTGCCAGTCGAGTTGCTGCCACGTCGCATACAGATGCCGTGAACTGGCCCGATGCATGTCGCCGATCGCGGCGACGAGCCGCGGCATCCCGCACGGCGCGGTCAACGCCCGATGAAACCTCAGGTTCAGCGTGCCCAGCACGGCGATGCCGCGCGCCGCCGCCTCCTGATCGAGGATCGCATCGAGTTCCTCCAGCGCCCGTGCGTCGAGCGCGGGAATCGCCTCGCGCAGCGCCAGCGCCTCGAAGGCCGCACGCATCTTCGCCATTTCAAGCACGTCCGCCGGCTCGAGCGGCGCCGCCCGCACGCCCCGTCGCGGTTCCACCACGGCCAACCCCTGCGCTTCCAGCCGTCTGAACGCCTCGCGCACCGGCACATGACTCGCGCCGAACTCTGCCGCGATGTGGTCCTGACGCAGCCACTCCCCCGGCGCGATGACGCCCGAGATGATGCGGTCCGCCAATGCGCTGGCGATCCGATCGGCCAGCGAGCGATCCTCCTTGACTTCCAAATTCATTCCGACCACCATGCATAGATTATCTATTAAATTGTAACAAATCCGGAGGCTCGATGCGCCACCACCGCCCTGTCCGTCTGCAGCACATTGCCGGCATCGGCGTCGATCGCATGGGCTCGATCGCCGATCATGCCGACGTCGACCTTTTGCGACTCGAAAATCTCGATACCGACCTCCCACCCACTTCGGAAGCGCTCGCCTTCACCCGAGAAGCCATTCAGCGAGACTCGGCCAACTCCTATTTGCCCTTCGTCGGTCAGGATCGGCTGCGCGCGAGCGCTGCCGCCCACGTGTCGGCGCTTTCGGGGCAGCGCTTCACGGCCGACCAGGTGGTGGTGTCGGCCGGCGGACTCTCCGGCATTCTGAATACGCTGCTCGCCACCGTCGAGACGGGCGACGAAGTCATCGTCACCGATCCGACCTACGCCGGTCTGCTGAACCGCATCCGCCTGGCGGGCGGTGTGCCCAAGCAAGTCCCGTTCGCCTTCACGCCGGGCGGCGAATGGAAGCTGGACCAGGCGGCACTGCGGGCAGCAATCGGTCCGAAAACGCGGGCCATGCTCCTGATGTCTCCGTCAATGCCTTCGGGCGGCTTCTTCGATGCGTCCGACTGGCAACTGATCGCGAGCCTGTGCGTGCAGAACGATCTGTTGCTGATCCTCGACAGCGCGATGGAACGGCTGCTTTTCGATGGACGCACGGTTATCCATCCCGCCGGCCTGCCCGGCATGGCCGAGCGTACGGTCACGGTCGGCGCGGCGTCGAAAGAGTTGCGCATGATCGGCTGGCGGGTCGGCTGGATCGTCGCGCCGGAATGGCTGATTCCGGATCTGGTGGCCGTGTCGCTCGCCAATGTCGTGGTACCGGTCGGCATAGCCCAGGAGGCCGCGGCGGTTGCGCTCGAACATTCCGCATCCGATCTGCCTGGCTACGTGAGCGAACTCGAGAGACGGCGGGACACGGTCGCCGCCGAACTGTCGGGGCTCCCGTTCGGCATGCCGGCGGGCGGCTGGTCGATGCTGCTGCGCGTCGCCGATTTCGGTCTGACCGGATCGCAGATGTCGGAACGGTTGCTGCGCCGAGGCGTATGTGCGACGGCCATGACCGGATGGGGCGTCGCCCACGGCGAGCAGTACGTCCGTTTCGTGTTCTCGAACGAACCGGTCGACCGGTTGCGCACGCTCGGGGACAAGGTGCGCTCCGCACTGGAGGACGCATGACGGCCGCTCACGAGAAAGCGGAGTCCGCCGGGCGTCCCTGGCTGGAAGCAGCCGGAATTCCGCGTGTGGTGGTCGAGCAAACTCACACAAGATCGAGCCGCGTGACGTGATGCATCCGGCGCCGAGGCGGCGCGATGCCCCCGCCCCGGCCGGACGTAACGTCGCGCGAACGCCCTACCGCCCCACCGGCGGCCGCAGGATATCGCGCGGAATCGACGCGATCAGCACGCAGCTGACCAGCAGGCAAGCGCCCAGCGCATAAGTCCCGTTGTTGATGTTGCCGGTCATCTGCTTGGCGACGCCGGTGATCATCGAGCCCGTGAAGCCGGACAGGTTCCCCACCGAGTTGATCAGTGCGATGCCGGCGGCCGCGGCCGTGCCGGACAGGATCTGCCCCGGAAAGGTCCAGTAGATCGGCATCAGCGCGAGGATGCCGCAGGTGGCAATGGTCAGGAATACGATCGACAGCGCCACGTTGTGCGCGAACGCTGCGCTCAGGATCAGGAAGACGCCGCCGATCAGCGCGGGAATCGCCGCATGCAGGCGGCGTTCGCCGGTCTTGCGCGAGTGCGACGCGTTCCACACCATCGCGAAGATCGCCGTCAGGTAAGGAATGGCCGTCAGCACGCCGATGTGCAGCGGGCTGTGCACGCCCGACGCGCGGATGATCGACGGCAGCCAGAAGGCCAGCCCGTAGAAACCGGTATTGAACGTCAGCAGGATGAAGGTGAGCAACCAGACGCGCGGGCTGCGCAGCGCGGCGCCGATGCTGTGCGACTTGTGCGCGGCCTCGGATTCGAGATTGCGCGACAGCACCGCCTTTTCGTCGGCGGACAGCCACTTCGCCGTCTGCGGGCCGTCGCCGAGGCAGGCCAGCACGATGAACGCCACCACGATCGACGGCAGCCCTTCGAGCAGCAGCATCCATTGCCAGCCGCTCATGCCCGACAGGCCGTGCGTCTGCTCCATCAGCCAGCCGGACAGCACGCTGCCGAGCGTCAGGCTCAGCGGGATCGCGACCAGGAAGCCCGACATCGCCACGCTCTGGCGCCGCGCCGGGAACCAGTAGTTCAGGTACAGGATGACGCCCGGGAAAAAACCCGCTTCGCACAGCCCCAGCAGGAAGCGCAGCGTGTAGAACATCGTGGTCGTCTGCACGTGGAAGAACTGCGCGAGCGGCACGATGAACGCCATCGACGACGACACGATGCCCCACGTGATCATGATCCGCGCGATCCAGAAGCGCGCGCCGTAGCGGTGCAGCAGCAGGTTGCTGGGCATCTCGAACAGGAAATAGCCCCAGAAGAAGATGCTGGCGCCGAGCGCATAGACGCCGTCGCTCAGGTTCAGGTCGTCGAGCATCTGCAGCTTCGCGAAGCCCACGTTGACGCGGTCCAGGTAGGCCACGACGTAACAGAGCAGCAGCAACGGCAGGATGCGCCGCATGACCTTGCGGTAAAGGGCGTCTTCGGACGAGTCGGCCGCGGCCGGTGCGGCAGCGGCCTGCGTAAGGGATGGCATCGGTCTGTCTCCTGATTGTGTCGATCTTCTTCGTACCGTCGCGTGCACTGCGTGCATCTATGTTACCGGTAACATCCGGTACCCAAAAAAAGCCGACGAGGCGACGGAGCGATCGGCAATCTGATACCGGTAACACATTCGAAGGTAGCATGCGGCGACACGCGTGTACAAGTGCCGCCGGACGCGTGGTTTCCCTAGTGCGACTCTCACCGCGGCGGGCACGCCGCGCCCCGCCTGCGCGGTATGCCGCACCGGTATGATGTAGCCTTTCCGGCCTTCTCCCGATCACGATTCCGATGCCCAGTCCCACCGCCGTCCGGCCCGCCGGGCCGCCCCGCATGTCCGACGTAGCGCGCCTCGCCGGCGTATCGAAGATGACGGTGTCGCGCGTGCTCGCCGGCCACAGCGTGGCCGCCGAAACGCGCGCACGGGTCTGCGAGGCCATCGACCAGCTCGGCTACGTGGCGGATGCCGCTGCCGGTGCGCTGTCGTCGGGGCGCTCGGAATTCGTCGCGGTGCTGGTGCCGTCGCTGTCGAGTTCCAACTTCTCGGACACCGTGCGCGGCCTGACCGATGCACTCGAGCCGCATGGTTTGCAACTGCTGCTCGGCGATACCGACTACGACCTGGAACGGGAAGAACGGCTCGTCCGGTCGATGCTGCGACACCAGCCGCGCTGCATCGCGCTGACGGGGTCGCAGCACACCGATGCGACGCGCAAGGTATTGGAGCGCTCGGCGATTCCGGTCGTCGAGATGTGGGACCTGCCCACGCGCCCGATCGACACCGCCGTCGGCTTCTCTAACGTGCGCGCCGCCCGTGCGATGGTGCGCCACCTGGCCGAGCGCGGTTACCGGCGCATCGGCTTTCTGGTCGGCGCGAGCGAACTGGATCGCCGCGGCCTGGACCGGCTCAAGGGCTACCAGGCGGAGATCAAGGCGCAGGGGCTGGGCGAACCGCGCGTCGTGCGGCTGGGCGAATCGCCGATCACGATGAGCCACGGCGGGCCGGCGATGGCCGCGCTGCTGGAGCAATGGCCGGATACCGACGCGGTGATGTGCGTGAGCGACATGTCGGCGTTCGGCGCGATCATGGAGTGTCACCGGCGCGGGCTTGCCGTGCCGGCCGACATCGCCGTGGCCGGCTTCGGGAACTTCGAAGTGGCGACCTGCTGCCATCCGACCATCACGACCGTATCGGTCGACGCGTACGGCATCGGGCAGCGCACGGGCGAAGCGTTGCTGGCGGCGCTGCAAGCGCGTGACGGCGGCGAGCGGACCGAATCGAAAAGCATCCGTATCGACTACACGATCATCGCGCGGGAAAGCGCCTGACGGGCCGACGGCCGCACGCATCCCAAGACGCGACGCGCGCGGCGTCGTACCGGCCCCTGCCCCGCTCCTTCGCCACGCGCGCACGAAATCCCTTCCGCTACGCAAAAAGCCCGTGCTAACATCCAAGCGATGTTACCGGTATCATCCGGCATGCAGAATGAAAAAAGCCCCTCAGGAGACAGCCTGCCATGTCACACACCCCTCGCCGCCTGCGCAGCCAGGAATGGTTCGACGACCCCGCGCACGCGGACATGACGGCACTCTATGTCGAGCGCTTCATGAACTACGGGTTGACGCGCGAGGAACTGCAGTCGGGCCGCCCCATTATCGGCATTGCGCAGACGGGCAGCGATCTCGCGCCATGCAACCGCCACCACATCGAGCTGGCCGAACGCACCAAGGCGGGCATCCGCGACGCCGGCGGCATTCCGATGGAGTTCCCCGTGCATCCGCTGGCCGAGCAAAGCCGCCGGCCCACCGCCGCGCTCGACCGCAATCTCGCGTACCTCGGGCTGGTGGAAGTGCTGCACGGCTTTCCGCTGGACGGGGTGGTGCTGACGACCGGCTGCGACAAGACCACGCCCGCGTGCCTGATGGCGGCCGCCACCGTCGACATGCCCGCGATCGTGCTGTCGGGCGGCCCGATGCTCGACGGCTGGCACGAGGGCAAGCGGGTCGGCTCGGGCACGGTGATCTGGCATGCGCGCAACCTGCTCGCGGCGGGCGAGATCGACTACGAAGGCTTCATGCAGCTGACCACGGCCTCGTCGCCGTCGATCGGCCATTGCAACACCATGGGCACCGCGCTGTCGATGAACAGCCTCGCCGAGGCGCTCGGCATGTCGCTGCCTGGCTGCGCGAGCATTCCCGCCGCCTATCGCGAGCGCGGCCAGATGGCTTACGCGACCGGCAAGCGCGCGGTCGAGCTCGTTCGCGAAGACCTGCGCCCGTCGACAATCATGACGCGCGCGGCATTCGAGAATGCGATCGTCGTCGCGTCCGCGCTGGGCGCATCGACCAACTGCCCGCCGCACCTGATCGCGATTGCGCGCCACATGGGCGTCGAACTGAGCCTGGACGACTGGCAGCGCTTCGGTGAAGCCGTGCCGCTGCTCGTCAACTGCATGCCGGCCGGCGACTACCTCGGCGAGAGCTTCCACCGCGCCGGCGGCGTGCCCGCGGTCCTGCGCCAGCTCGATTCGGCCGGGCTGCTGCGGCGCGACTGCCTGACCGTATCGGGCCGCGCGATCGGCGAGATCGCCGACACCGCGCAGGACGCCGACCGCGACGTGATCCGCACGCCCGACGCGCCGCTCAAGCATGGCGCCGGCTTCATGGTGCTGTCGGGCAACTTCTTCGACAGCGCGATCATGAAGATGTCGGTGGTGGGCGACGCGTTCCGCCGCACCTACCTGTCCGAGCCGGGCGCGGAGAATACGTTCGAGGCGCGCGCGATCGTGTTCGACGGCCCCGAGGACTATCACGCGCGCATCAACGATCCCGCGCTGAACATCGACGAGCGCTGCATCCTCGTGATCCGCGGCTGCGGCACGGTCGGCTACCCGGGCAGTTCCGAAGTCGTGAACATGGCGCCGCCCGCCGAACTGGTGAAGCGCGGCGTGACGTCGCTGCCGTGCATGGGTGACGGACGCCAGAGCGGCACATCGGCCAGCCCGTCGATCCTGAACATGTCGCCGGAAGCGGCGGTCGGCGGCGGCCTCGCGCTGCTGCGCACGAACGATCGCGTGCGCGTGGACCTGAATCGCCGCAGCGTCGACGTGCTCGTCGACGAGGACGAACTCGCGCGCCGCCGCGAAACCGAAAGCTTCACCGTGCCGCAGGCGCAAACGCCGTGGCAGGAACTCTATCGCCGGTTCGTCGGCCAGCTGTCCACCGGCGGCTGCCTCGAACCGGCCACGCTGTACCTGAAGGTGATCGAGCAGCGCGGCAACCCGCGCCATTCGCACTGACCCACCGCCCCCGACTCTTGCCGAGCTGACCATGCATACGCCTTCCGTTTCCGATTGCCTGCCGCACGACCTCGACCACGCGCTGCTGATCGGCCGCGTCTGGCGGCACGACGGCGCCCACGCGGGCCCGAGCGTCGTCGCCGTGCGCGGCGGCGAAGTGTTCGACATCACGCGCACCGTGCCGACCACCGCCGACCTGTTCGATCGCCCCGATGCAGCCGCCATCGCGCGCACCGCTGCCGGCGATTCGCTCGGCCGTGTCGAGCCGTTGTTGCAGGCCGCGCTGGACGGCACGCCGGGCGCGACGCACCTGCTCGCGCCGT
The DNA here is from genome assembly GCF_000466765.1 of Burkholderia sp. AU4i. Taxonomy (NCBI): domain Bacteria; kingdom Pseudomonadati; phylum Pseudomonadota; class Betaproteobacteria; order Burkholderiales; family Burkholderiaceae; genus Burkholderia; species Burkholderia sp. AU4i. Next base: position 16,803 of record NZ_ASSI01000215.1, read on the forward strand.
GCGACGTGCAGGCGATCAAGGCGTGCGGCGTGACCTTTGCGGTCAGCCTGATCGAGCGCGTGATCGAGGAACAGGCAGGCGGCGATCCGGCCAAAGCGCGCGAGGTACGCGACACCATCGCCGCGACCATCGGCACCGATCTATCGAAGATCGTGCCGGGCTCGGAAGCCGCGCTGCGCCTGAAGGCGGAGCTCGAACGCCGCGGCGCCTGGTCGCAATACATGGAAGTGGGCATCGGCCCGGATGCGGAGGTGTTCTCCAAGGCGCAGCCGATGTCGGCGGTCGGCTTCGGCGCGGACGTGGGGCTGCTGCCCGTGTCGGTGTGGAACAACCCGGAACCGGAGATCGTGCTGGCGGTCGCCCGCGACGGCAGGCCGGTGGGCGCGACGCTCGGCAACGACGTGAACCTGCGCGACATCGAAGGCCGTTCGGCGCTGCTGCTCGGCAAATGCAAGGACAACAACGGCTCGTGCGCGATCGGCCCGTTCGTGCGGCTGTTCGACGACGGCTTCACGCTCGACAGCGTGCGGCAATGCAGCGTGTCGCTGCGCGTCGAAGGCGCGGACGACGGCTTCGTACTCGACGGCATCAGCCACATGCGCGAGATCAGCCGCGACCCGGCCGACCTCGTCGCGCAGACCTGCGGCGCGCATCACCAGTATCCGGACGGCTTCATGCTGTTCCTCGGCACGATGTTCTCGCCGATCCAGGATCGCGACGCGCCCGGCGGCGGATTCACGCATCACCTCGGCGACCGCGTCACGATCTCCACGCCCGCGCTCGGCGCACTCGTCAACACCGTGCGGCTTTGCACGGAGATCGCGCCGTGGACCTTCGGCGTGCGTGCGCTGTATGCGAATCTGGCGGCACGCGGGCTGCTTGCCTGAGCGGAACGGCAGCGGTACCGGCCTGCCCGCCCGCGATCGATCACAGTCAGCCACGGCGTGGGCGACGTACCCGCGGATCAGCGCGGCCACGGACGCGATCCGGCTGTCGGCGGCGAACCGGCAGCGCTCGATCCTGCCACGGCGCCGCCCACGGGCGGCTTCGGCTTCGACTACGCGAAGCGACCGGACGCTGCCATGCCGGCGCCGTCCGGGCCAGGCCGCGTACCGAAGCGCCGTTGCAGCTCGATGATCGTCGGCAGATTGAAATCGTGGACGTCCGGCGCGGCGCCGCCCTGCCGCCGGCTCACCTCGACACAGAGTTCGAGCGCCCGTGCGCGCGTCTCGGCGAGCAAGCGCAGCGCTTCGCCGAGCAAGCCCTTCTCCAGGTCAGACAATGAGCCATCCTGAGCGATTTCGCCGATCGCCGGCTCGCTCATGGGGGTTTCCATCGCGGCTTCTCCTTCGCTGTCCGATTGCGCACGCGGTCGCACGTCGCCTTTCGCGTCACATGACCGCGCCGCGCAGCCACGGTACGAACTCGCGTTCGCCGATGCCGTTGTCCTCGCTGCGGGATCGTCGCCCGGAGGCAACGTCGAGCATCAGCCGGAACAGCCGCTCGCCCGCTTCGCCGACCGAGAGCGAACCGGCGACGATCCCGCCGCTGTCGAAATCCATGTCCGATTGCATCCGCTCGTACAGGCCGGTCGTCGTCGCGATCTTGATCGTCGGCACCGGCTTCGAGCCGAAGACCGAACCGCGGCCCGTCGTGAAGCACACGAGATTCGCGCCGCCGGCGATCTGCCCGGTGGCCGACACCGGGTCGTAACCGGGCGTATCCATGAACACGAGCCCCGCTTGCCGCACCGGCTCCGCATAGTCGTAGACCGCGCGCAGCGGCGAGCGGCCGCCCTTCGACACCGCACCGAGCGATTTCTCGAGAATCGTCGTGATGCCGCCGGCGAGGTTGCCGGGCGACGGGTTGTTGTTCATTTCGCCGCCGTTGTCGGCGACGTAACGCTCCCACCACTGCAACCTGCCGAGCAGACGCTCGGCCACGTCGCGCGACGCCGCCCGCGCGATCAGCAGATGCTCGGCGCCGTAGATCTCGGGCGTCTCGGACAGAATCGCGGTGCCACCGTTGCGGACCAGCAGATCGACGGCCGCGCCGAGCGCCGGATTCGCGGTGATGCCCGAGTAGCCGTCGGAGCCGCCGCATTGCAGGCCGACCGTCAGCCGCGAGGCCGGCACGGCGCTGCGACGCGCGCCGTCGGCCGCCTCCAGCAACTCGCGCACGATCGACACGCCTTTGGCCACGGTGTCGCGCACGCCGCCTTCGTCCTGGATCACCAGCGTGCGCACGGTGCCAGGTGCCGCCGCGTCGAGCCGCTGCGCGAGCGCGCCGACCTGGTTGACCTCGCAACCGAGGCCGACGAGCAGCACCCCGGCGAAATTCGGGTTGCGCGCATAGCCGACGAGCGTGCGCCGCAGCAGTTCGATGCCGTCGCCGGTCGCCGACATGCCGCAGCCGCTCTGATGGGTGATCGCGACGACGCCGTCGACATGGCCGAACGCGTCGAGCGCGCCGTGCCGGTATGCATCGGCGATCGCATGACAGACACTCGCCGAACAGTTGACGCTCGCGATCACGCCAACGTAGTTGCGGGTCCCCACGCTGCCGTCGGGACGCACGAATCCGTCGAAGGTATCGCGGCGATCGGCCGGAACCTCGTGGGTGTCGCCCGCCGGCCCGTCGTCGTGCGCATGCCGCTCGGGCATCCCGACGTTGTGCACGTGCACGTGCTCGCCCGCGGCGATGTCCCGCAGCGCGACGCCGATCGGCTGCCCGCATTTGACGATCGCGTCGCCGCGTGCGATCGGCGTGATGGCGATCTTGTGGCCGGCCGGTATCGCGGCCGCCGGCCGCAGCGGTGCGCCATGCACGTCGATCGGCACGTCCGGCGCCAGCGCATCGAGTGCGACGGCGACGTTGTCGTTGCCGTGAAGGATCACGATGGTCGGTTGCTTCACGATGGTGTTCTCCCTGTCGTTGCGGCCACCGGTTCGTAGCGGGCGACGAGTTGCCGCAACCGCGGTTGTTCGGCCGCCAGCGCCAGCGAATCGGCGAGCGCGAGCAGCGGCTCGATCCGCCGCGCGACCTTCTCGCGATGGTTGACCGCGATATCGGCGATGCGATGCGCGAGAAACGGATTGAGAAAGCGCTCGCGCACGCTGTCGACGTAGCGTTCCGCCGTTTCGCGCAAGCCCAGCGCCACGAATACCGGCGCGACTTCATCGCGCCACACGGCTTCGAGATCGTCGCGCAACCGCGCGTCGTTCATCGCGTCCAGCACCGTTTCCGATGCGTCGCGCCCCGCCGCGAGCCACTGCTCCGCGAGCCAGCTGTGCCCGAGATTGAGGAAGAACAGCTTCAGGCGCTCGTGGCTGCGCAAATCGTCGGTGACGACGATCTGAGCATGCGTGCACGGCAGCGCCATGCCGGCACGCCGCTCGATCGCCCATAGCGCGTAGGGCTCCGCGATCGCGCCGACCGGATGGAGCGGCTCGGACACGATGCGGTCGACGAGCGAGTTGACCCATACGCAGCGGTTGCCCAGATAGTCCGCGAACGCGTCGGGCAGCCGCCACCGGCGCGCGAGGTCCAGCACGATGTCGCGCAGCGTGTCGCCGTTGTTCGTCACCAGTTCGCAAGGCAGGATGGAGACGCCGTCATCGGGCCGCACCTGCCAGCGCGCATGCAGCAGCGCCAGCAGCTTCGCCGGAAAGCCGTGCGGTGCGTGCTTCGGCTGGGCCAGCAGGTCCACGGTGTCGCGTGGATCGGCGCGATACCCTGCGTCGCCGGTGTTCGACACGATGACGCGTACGGTCTCGATCGCGGCGCCGCGTATCTCCGCCCAGTCGTGCTCGGCGTCCCACGCGCGCTGCACGGCGCGGCACTCGACGACTTCGTCGACCACGCCGCCGCGGTCGCGCCCGCGAATCCGCACCGGATAGCGACCGGTGGCGCGCAGCGCGTCGATGCGGGCGCGGCTGGCCGGATTGCCGGTCGTCTGCACGATGCCGATGCCGCCCATCGCGTTGCCGTCGTCCAGCGCCTGCGAGACGAACAGGTCGACGTGCGCGAGCAGGAAGCGGCTCGTGCCGAACTGCAGGATCGGCGGCGTCATCGCATGCGCTCCGCGTGCCGGATGCGATCGATCAGCATTCGACGAGCGCCTTCACGACGGTCTGCCCCGCATCGAGCAAACGCGGTAGCGCATCCGGCACCTCTTCGAGCCGCATCCGGTGCGTGTTCAGCGCGCGGTCCGGAATGCGCCCCGCGCGCATCGCGTCGAGCACCGTCGCGAAATCCTCGGCCGTCGCATTGCGGCTCGCGAGCAGCGTGGTTTCCCGCTTGTGGAATTCGGGATCCGAAAAGGCGACGTGCCCGCGCACGATCGAGATCAACGTGTATTTGCCGCCGTGCGCGACGAATTCGAAACCGCGATTCATCGCATCGAGGTTGCCGGTGGCGTCGAACACCGCATCGAAATACTCGCCGTTCGTCAACGCCGCGAGACGCGCCGCGTCATCCGCGCCCACCTCCACGGTCGCATCGACCGTCAGATGTTGCCGGCAAAACGCCAGTCGATCCGCCCGCGTGTCGAGGCATGTGACATCGGCGCCACGCAGCTTCGCGAAGATCATCGCGGCCATGCCGATCGGCCCGGCGCCGACGACCAGCGCCCGCTGCCCGGCGCGGACGTCCGCGCGCCGCACCGCATGCGCGCCGATCGCGAGGAATTCCAGCATCGCCGCCTGGTCGAGCGAAATGCCGTCGGCCTTGTGCACGAACTGCGCGGGCACGCTCAGGTATTCGGCGAGCGCGCCGTCGCGATGCACGCCGAGCACCTTGATGTTCACGCAGCAATTCGTGTTGCCGTGCCGACAGGCGATGCAGTGCCCGCACGACAGATACGGCATCACGTACACCGCGTCGCCGGCGCCGAGCCCCGACTCGGGTTCCGCCTCGACGACGACCGCCGAAAGCTCATGGCCCATCACGCGCGGATAGTCGAGGTACGGCTGGTTGCCGGTGAAGATATGCAGGTCGGTGCCGCAAATGCCGACCCGTTGCACGCGCAACAGTACTTCGCCGCTGCCGCGCACGGGCAGTTCGCGCTGCTGCACGCGCAGCACGCCGGGGGATTCGCAAATCACGCTGAGCATGGCGGGTTCCTTTCGTTCTGGTTCATTCGTCGTGGCGTGCGGTGTCGATCCGGTAGAAGCGGTGTGCGTTGCCGCCGAAGAGGCCGTCCAGCGCCGCGGCGCCGAGCAACCGCGCGCAATCGTCCTCGCACGCGGCCAGCCATTCGCCGTAGCCGCCGCACGCCGACGCCAGCCGCAGCACCGGCCAGTCGCTGCCCCACATCAGGCGCGTCGGCCCGAACAGCTCGGCCAGCGCGTGGACATACGGCCGCGTGCGCGCGCGCACGACATCCGGGCCGGCCGACGGCCCTGCCTCCGTCCAGAGGCCGGACAGCTTGCAATGAAGGTTCGGCAGGCGCGCAAGCCGGCCCATCGCCGACAGCCACGGCTGCCGTTCGCCGCGCTCGATGAACGGCTTCGCGCCATGGTCGATCACGATCGGCAGATCCGGATGGCGTCGCGCGAATGCATGCAGCGCATCGAGATGGCGCGGCATCACCAGTGCATCGAAACGCAGCCCGTGCTCGCGCATCGCGGCGACCGCGCGATCCAGCCGCGGATCGTCGATCCACGTGTCGTCGGGCAGATCCTGCAGCATCGGTCGCAAGCCGCGCGCCTTCGGCGCGGACGCAAACGCAGCGATCCGCGCCGGCGCGTCGTCGGCCTTCAGGTCGACCCAGCCGACCACCGCGCCGACGCTCGGCGTTTCGTCCGCGAGGTCGAGCAGAAAGCGCGTGTCGGCTTCGCTCGGCAGCGATTGCACGAGGACAGTGGTGTCGATGCGCGCGGCGTCGAGCAGCGGCGCGAGATCGGCGGGACCGAAATCCCGGTGAATCGCATCGAGTTCGGCCGGCGGCCAACTGCCGGCCCGTGCGTCGATGCGCCAGTAGTGCTGATGAGCGTCGATGCGCATGGTCATGCGTGGGCTCCCGGAACCGGCGCGTGCGCCGCGATCAACCCTTCGTCGCGCAGCGCATCCCACAGTTCGGCCGGCGCGGGACGCTCGAACCAGTCGATGTTCTGCTTCAACTGCACCACGCTGCGCGCGCCGACCACGCACGATACGACGGCTGGATGACCGAACGGAAACTGCAATGCCGCGGCGGGAAGCGGCACGTCGAAGCGGTTGCACAGCGCGCCGAGCCGCGTGGCCTTGTCGATCACGTCGGCGCTCGCGTCCGCATAGTTGAACTTGCCGTTGCCGGCGAGCAGGCCGGAATTGAACACGCCGCCGATCACGATCGCCGTCCCGTCACGGGCGCACGCGTCGAGCAGCGGTTCGAGCGCCGTCTGTTCGAGCAGCGTGTAGCGGCCGGCCAGCAGCACCGCATCGAGCGCCGCTTCGTTCAGCGCGTCGGCCGCGACTTCCCATTCGTTCACGCCGAGACCGAACGCACCGATCTCGCCGCTGGCGCGCAGCGCATCCAGCGCGCGAAACCCGCCGCCGCGCGTCAACTGTTCCCAGTAGTGCGCGTGACGATCGCCGTGCGTCATCGCGCCGATGTCGTGCACGTACAGCATGTCGATCCGCGCGAGCCCGAGCCGTTGCCGGCTGTCGTCGTGCGAGCGCATGATGCCGTCGTAGCTGTAGTCGTACACGGGCCGGAACGGCAGCGGCTCGGCCCAGCCGTCGTCTCCCGGCCGCACGCTCGCGTCGGCGCGCATCAGCCGCCCGACCTTCGTGCTGAGCGTGAACGCACGGCGCTCGCGCGGGGCGAGCCCCGCGCCCACGCGCCGCTCGGACAGCGTGTAGCCGTAATACGGCGCGGTGTCGAAGTAGCGCAGGCCGGCGGCCCAGGCGGCGTCGACCAGCGCGGCGGCGTCGGCCGCCGACATCGGCCGATAAAGGCCGCCGAGCTGCGAGCAGCCGAGGCCGAGCGCGGACACCGTCAGCCCGCTGCGCGGCAAGGTGCGCGTATCGTTTGCGTTCATGAGTGGTAACTCGATGCGTGCAAGCGGCACGGGTGATCAGTACAGGACATTCTTCGCTGCTTGCGAATCGAGGTTCTGCTTGTCGACCATCACGACGCCGGTATCGATCAGCTTCGGCGCGGGCTTGCGCTCGATCACGTCGAGCGCCGTGCGCACGCCCTGGTTCCCCATCTGCCACGAGCCCTGCACGGCGATCGCCTGCACGGTGCCGTCGCGCACGAAGCCCTGCAGGTCCTCGTTGCCGTCGAACCCGATCGCCACCACCTTGCCCGCCTTGCCCGACTGCTTCAGCGCACGGCCCATGCCGACCGCGGTCGGCTCGTTCGCGCCGAAGATGCCCTTCAGGTCCGGGTTCGCCGACAGCACGTCGGTCGTCTGGTTCAGCGCGGTCGCCATTTGCGATTGCGAGTAGTACGGGCCGACGACCTGCAGCTTCGAATGGCTCTCGATGTACTTGCGGAACCCACCGACGCGGCTGACCTCGGAGCCCGCGCCCGGCACGTATGACATGATCGCGATCTTGCCCGACTGCCCGACGCGGTCGATCAGCGCCTTCGCGCACAGCGCGCCCGCCTTCTCGTTGTCGGTCGACAGGAACGCCTGGTAGTACGGCTTGCCCGCGTCCGCGATCGCCGAGTCGATCAGCACGACGGGAATGTGCGCTTCCCACGCCTTCTTAATCGCGGGCACGAGCGCATCGGGATCGGACGGCGCGAGCACGATGCCCGCCACGTGACGCGTGACTGCGTTGTCGACCATGTTGACCTGCCCGCTGATGTCGGACTCGGCCGCCGGGCCCTGGAACGTCATCGTGTAACCCTTGGCGCCGTCGAGCGCCGCCTTCGCGCCCTTCTGCACGTTCTGCCAGTAGTTCGAATTGACCGTCTTGACGATCACGGCGATCTCGCCGCCCGCCGCATACGCGCCGCTGCTGCACACCGCGAACACGCACGCCGATGCCGCCAGCAGGATGGATTTGTTCATGTCTCGCTCCGCTTCTCGTTGGTAGGGACTGCTTGCTGCCGGTCAGGGCCGGCGATTGCGCAACTGGTCGATCCACACCGTGCCGAGGATCACGACGCCGATGATGATCTGCTGGATGAAGCTCGACACGCCGTTCATGTTCAGGCCGTTGCGCAGCACGCCGATCACGAACGCGCCGATCGCCGTGCCGGAGATCGTGCCGACGCCGCCCATCAGCGACGTGCCGCCGATGACCGAACTGGCGATCGCGTCGAGCTCGTACATCACGCCTTCGTTCGGCTGCCCGGTGACGAGCCGCGACATCAGCACGCACCCGGTCACGCCCGCGAGCGCGCCGGACAGCACGTAGGTGAACAGCTTCACGCCCTGCACGTTCACGCCCGACAGCCGGGCGGCTTCCGCGTTCGACCCGACCGCGTAGATATGGCGGCCGAGCGACGTTCTCGACAGCAGCACGGACACCACGACGAACAGCACGACCATGATCACGACCGGATACGGAATGCCGGGAAAGGTCGTGTCGGGGAACCCGTCCGCGCCGATGCGCGAGATCCGCAGCAGCGCGCCGTTGCCCAGCGCGCCGAACGCGTCGCCGAGATCCGATACCGGCCGCGCGCCGGTGATCTGCAGCGCGATGCCGCGCGCGACGAGCATCATGCCGAGCGTCGCGATGAACGGCGGCAGGCCCATCTGCGTCACGCAGATGCCGTTGACGAGCCCGCACAGCGCGCCGACCAGGATGCCGGCCGCCATCGCGGCGGGCACCGGCACGCCGGCCTTGACCAGCAGCGCCGCGCACACGCCGGCCAGCGCGAGCACCGAGCCGACCGACAGGTCGATGCCGCCCGTGATGATCACGCAGGTGGCGGCCACGCCCAGATAGGCGATCGACGTGACCTGCAGGCCGACCGTCATCAGGTTGTCGACCGAGAAGAACGCCGCGCTCGAGATCGAGAACGCGAACACGAGCACGACGAGGCTGCCCAGCGCCGCGAACTTCTGGATCAGGTCGCGCCGCCGCTGTCGCGCCGCCCGTTCGTCGGCCTGGCTTCGATCGGATGTCATTTCAAGCATGGGAACGCCCCGACGCGTAGTGCATGATCTCCTCCTGACTGGTGTGTTTCGTATCGAGAAATGCGGTCAATCGACCTTCGTGAAAAACGGCGATCCGGTCGGTCATGCCGAGCAGTTCGGGCAGTTCCGAACTGATCAGCACCACGCCGACGCCGTCGGCGGCGAGCCGGTCCATCAGCCCGTAGATCGCGAATTTCGCGCCGACGTCGATGCCGCGCGTCGGCTCGTCGAAGAGCAGGATCTTCGAGCCGCGGTACAGCCATTTGCCGATGACGACCTTCTGCTGGTTGCCGCCGGACAGGTTTCGGACGCGCTGGTGCACGGACGGCGTGCGAATCGCGAGGTCCTGCACGTAGCGGCGCGCGACGTCGAGTTCATCGTCGAAGCGCAGGAATCCGAAGCGTGACGTGATGCCGCGCACGTTCGCGAGCGTGAGGTTCGCCGCGACGGGCATCGGCAGCGCGAGCCCCTCCTTCTTGCGGTCCTCCGACAGATACGCGATGCCATGCCGGATCGCCTCGCGCGGCGAGCGGATCGTCACGGGCCGGCCGTGCAGCGCGATCGTGCCGCCGTCGGGGCGATCCGCGCCGAAGATCGCGCGGGCGATCTCGGTGCGCCCGGCGCCCATCAAGCCCGCGAAACCGAGGATCTCGCCGCGGCGCAGCGCGAACGACACCGGCCCGAACACACCGTCGCGGCGCAGGTCCCGCACGTCGAGCAGCACCTCGTCGGTCGGCACCGATTGCCGCGACGGATAGGCGTCGTCGAGCGTGCGTCCGACCATGCGCGCGACGATGTCGTCGATGCTCACGTCGGCGAAAGCGTCCGTCGAGATGTGGCGCCCGTCGCGCAGCACCGTCACGCGATCGACGATCTGCGCCATTTCGTCGAGCCGGTGCGAGATATACAGGATCGCCACACCGTCGGCGCGCAGTTCCTCGATGATGCGAAACAGCTGCACCGTTTCCGTTTCGGTCAGCGACGACGTGGGTTCGTCCATGATCAGCACGCGCGCATCGTGCGACAGCGCCTTCGCGATCTCGACCATCTGCTGCTGCGCGATGGACAGCACGCCGACCTTCGTCGTCGGCGCGACGTTCAGGCCGATGCGCGCGATGCAGCGCGCCGCCTCCGCGTTCATGCGTTTCGTATCGACGAACGGCCCGCGCCGCGGCTCGCGCGCGAGGAACAGGTTCTCCGCCACGCTCAGGTGCGGGACGAGATTGAGCTCCTGATGAATGATCGAGATGCCGGCCGCCTGCGCTTCGGAGGCCGAATGAAACCGCACCGGCGCGCCGCGATAGTGAACGACGCCGTCGTCGGGCAGGTACTGGCCGCTGATGATCTTCATCAGCGTCGATTTGCCCGCGCCGTTCTCGCCGCACACCGCGTGCACCTCGCCGCGGCGCAGGTCGAGGCGAATCCCGTCGAGCGCGAGGACGCCGGGGAAGCGCTTGCGAATCCCGTCCAGACGCAGGATCTCCCGGTCCGGTTCGTCCTGCGCGGCCTGACCGGGCAGATTGCGAGGCATTGCCATTGCGTCTCCTGGGGATGGATCGACCTCGACACTATCCGGTCAGTCCAATTTGGATGAATTACAGCAATCAAAGCCATTTTGGTCAAGCCAATTTAATTATTCACATCCGATCTTACCAATAGTGAAAACCCGGACATCCGGATGAACGCGCCGCTACACGGGGCGATGCGGCGGGCGTGATAGACTCCGCGACACGCGCTTGCGCCCGAAGCGCATTGATCCCTATCACTCGGATGAAATCGACAGAACCCAAGCGGCTTTACCAATCGGTCGCGGCCCAGATCGTCGCGTTGATTCGCCAGGGCGAATTCGCGATCGGCGAGCGGCTGCCGCCCGAGCGCGAGCTGGCGCTGACGCTCGGCGTGTCGCGGCCGTCGCTTCGCGAGGCGCTGATCGCGCTGGAAATCGGCGGGCAGATCGAAATCCGGATGGGCTCCGGCGTGTATGTGCGCGATACGGCCGCCGACGCTGTCGGCCCGATGGCCACGCTCGGCGACAGTCCGTCGGAATTGATGCAGGCCCGCGCGGCCGTCGAAGGCAGCGTCGCCGCGCTGGCCGCCGCGCGGATGACGGCCGCGACGCTCGAGCGGCTGCGCCGCACGGTGCAGCGCATGAAGCGGCTCGCGGAGGCCGGCAAATCCCCGGTCGAAGCCGACCGGCAGTTCCACATGCTGATCGCGGAAGCCGCCGGCAACTCGGTGCTCACGCGCTTCGTCGGCGAGCTGTTCGACAGCCGCCACGACCCGATCGCGGCCGCGATGCGCGGCCATGCGGAGAATCCGCAGACGTGGACCGCCGCGGTGCGCGAACACGAGGACGTGCTGCTCGCGTTGCAGGCCGGCGATCCGATCGCAGCGCAGACGGCCATTCGCGCGCATCTTCGCGCGTCGGAAGCGCGGTGGATCGAGGGTGGGCTGAAAGCCGATCCGGATTGAGCGTGCGAGCGTGGGCATGCGTCGGCGTCGCAATGCCCCGCCCCCCGGGATCTGTTTGAACTGGCCGCTTGCTTGTCGATCCCGTCACGGGCTCGACGCCGGCCATTCCGACTCCGGAATGACCGGCCTTCGCTTCGTCACCGACACTCAGCCCGCTGCGACCGGACTGCCTGCCGTGACCTCGCAGATCATGCGCCAGTGGCGATCGAGCGTCCGCGAGGCTTCGCCGACCACGGTCGCGCAACCGGCCAGATGAATGTCCCGGCTGGAACTGCCGACCATGATGTCGAACTCGCCTGGCTCCACGATCCGCTCGCCTCGCTCGTCGGTGAAATTGAGCATGTCGACGGGCAGCCGGACGTTCACCGTCCTGCGCGTACCGGCAGGCACGAAAACGCGCTGGAAGCCCTTGAGTTCCCGCACCGGTCGCACGACCGACGCCACGCGATCCCGCACGTAGATCTGGACGACTTCCGTCCCGTCGCGCGGCCCGACGTTCTCGACTTCGAATGAGAACGCAAGGACACCGTCAGCGATGCTCGCCCTTTGGTCGATCCAGTCGAGCGCGCCATAGCGGAATTCTGTGTAGCTCAGGCCGAAGCCGAACGGATAACGCGAGCCGAAATGGTAGGCAATCGGCGTGCCGGCGCTTTTCAGCTTGTGGTTGTACACGTAGGGCACCGCGCCCGCGCTTTTCGGCATCGACAACGGCAATCTGCCGCTGAAGTCGGCCGCGCCGGAAATCAGCTTCACGAGCGCGTCGGCGCCACCCTGGCCCGGCGCGAACGCGACGATATGCGCGGCCACGGCATCTTCCAGGCCGCCCAGGTTGTACGGACGCCCGCCGGTCTGCACGACGACCGTCCGCGTCCCGCTCGCGACGACGGCGTCCAGCAGCGCCTGCTGCACGCCGGGCAAGTCGAGACTGTCCGTATCCGATCCCTCGCCGACGGTCCCGGACTGAAACAGCCCGGCCAGATCGCCGACGAAGACGATCGCGACCGCCGCGGCTTCCGCCACCCGCACGGCCTCGGCGATCTGGTCGGTTTCGCGGCTGACGGGCGCCTGCCGATCCGCGTCGATCGCGCGCGCCATGTCGACATCGCCCGGGAATACCGGCGTTCCCGCGCGGCGCTCGCGCAATATCTCGCAGCCCTTCGCGTACAGCACCCGATCGCTGCCGAAGCGTTCCCTGAACGCCTGCAACGGCGTCTTCACCGGCGAACGCGCGTCTTCGCCGGTCGTGATCAGATGCACCGGGAAGCTGTATCCGGACAGCAGCGCGAGCGGATCGTCGGCGGTGGGTCCGATGATCGCCACACGCGGCGCGCCGTCGGCTTCGAGCGGCAGCACCGCGGCGTTCTTCAACAGGACGATCGATTCGAGTGCGACCTGATCCGCGACGGCCGCCGCATCGGCGCCGTTCACATCGACGCCGTCCGGATCCGCGTACGGATGCTCGAACAGCCCGAGACGGAATTTCTCGGTCAGCACGCGCGACACCGCCGCATCGATCACCGGCATCGCGATGTCGCCGCGCTCGATCGCCGTCTTCAGGTGTCGTGCGCACTCGTGTCCCGGCAGTTCGACGTCGAGACCCGCATTGAATGTCAGCGCCGCGGCCTGCGCTTCGTCATGGGCGACGCCATGGTGCGTGAACAGCAGATTGACGCCGGCATAGTCGGCCACGACCAGCCCGTCGAATCCCCATTTTCCGCGCAGCGTTCCGTCGATCAGCGTCGGGTCCGCATGACACGGGATACCGTCGATGTCGTGATAGGCCGGCATCACGGCGCCCGCGTTGGCCAGCTTGACCGCCATTTCGAACGGCAGCAGGAAGACATCGTTGAATTCGCGCGGGCCGACATGGACGGGCGCATGGTTGCGCCCGCCTTCGCTGGCCGAGTGCCCGGCGAAATGCTTGAGCGTCGCCAGCAGGTCGCGGCGCTCGCCTTGCAGGCCGTCGACGTAACGACAGGCCAGCACACCGACCAGATACGGATCCTCGCCGAGCGTCTCTTCGGTGCGCCCCCAGCGCGGATCGCGCGATACGTCGAGCACCGGTGCGAGCCCCTGGTGGCAGCCGATCGATCGCGCCTGCCGCCCGATTTCACGCCCGGCTGCATGGAGCAACTCCGGGTTCCACGTCGCTGCATAGTTGAGCGGCGCCGGAAACAGGGTCGCGCCTTCGATCATCAGGCCGACGAGACACTCTTCGTGCGACATCACGGGAATGCCCAGGCGCGTATCCTCGACCATCCTGCGCTGCAGCGCGTTCAATGCGCGAACGCCTTCGCGTGCCTCGACCGAGTGCGTACCAAGCGGGCGCGTGATCTGTCCGAGACCGTGCCTCAGCAGTTCATCGACGGTAATCCCCGTCTGCCGCTGAGCGAAATCGGCGAGCCGCCACGTATGGTTGCCGTCCGACGACAACTTCAGCCAGCCGGCATGCAACTGCGCGATTTTTTCATCCAGGTTCATGCGGCCGAGCAAATCGGCCACGCGCGCGGGAATGGGCGCTTCCGGATTGCGGTACAACGCCGTTTGTTCTGCAAGATCGATTGACATAGGAGTCCAAAGTAAGTATTGAATGGATGCCCGAATGGGCCAGCTACCCGTTTCAGTGCGCGACGCAAGCGACAGCGTGCACCGCGCCCGTCTGGTCGAATCCATGCGCGGGGCGATCGAAGCACATCGGCGAAGCCGACCGGGTATGCCGTTCGATCACGCCGATCGCAGCGCGTAATCCTGTTGCCTTGCCGCAGCGAGGCGCGGCAACGCCACGCCGTCGGCATCGAAGACATGGCAGGCATCGGGCGACACATGAAGCGCGACGGCGCGGCCGCGCCCGATGTCGACATCGCCGGAGAGCTTCGCGATCACGCCGACGTCACGGCCTTCGCCGACGGTCGCGTGCAGATAGGTACACTCGCCGAAACGCTCGACCAGCCCGGTCGTCGCGTTGACGGCCTGACTTCGCGAGTCGCCTCCTGCGATGACGAAGTGCTCGGGCCGCACCCCCAGCGTGACGTCGGCCCCGACCTGCACGCCGCGTGCGTCGACCGCGGCCCGCACGAGCGCGCCGCCGTCCAGGCTGACCGAGAGTCCGCCTGCATCGGCCGCGACGATACGGCCCGGCAGGAAGTTCATCCGCGGCGAGCCGATGAAGCCCGCGACGAACCGGCTTTTCGGGCGGTGGTAAAGATCCAGCGGCGCACCGACCTGGGCCACGCTGCCATGGCGTTCCATGTCGGCGCCGGTGTGCAACAGCACGATCTTGTCCGCGAGCGCCATCGCTTCGGTCTGGTCGTGCGTGACGTAAATCGCGCTCGCCCGGTTGTACTCACGGTGCAGACGCGCAATCTCCGTTCGCGTCTGCACCCGCAGGGCGGCGTCGAGATTCGACAGCGGCTCGTCGAACAGGAATACGCCGGGCTCGCGCACGATGGCCCGTCCGATCGCGACACGCTGGCGCTGCCCGCCCGACAGCGCCGCCGGCCGCCGCTCGAGCAACGTCTCCAACTGCAGCGACGCCGCGGCCTGCCTGACCTTGCCGTCGATCGTCGCGGCGTCGATCTTCGCCTGCCGCAACGCGAAAGCCATGTTTTCGTAGACGGTCATGTGCGGATACAGCGCATAGTTCTGGAACACCATCGCCACGCGCCGTTTCGACGGATGCACGTCATTGACGCGCGTACCGTCGATGCGCAGTTCGCCGGCCGTGACGGTTTCCAGTCCGGCGATCATCCGCAGCAGCGTCGATTTTCCGCATCCGGACGGACCGAGGAACACGCAAAACTCGTTGGCGCCGATCTCGAGATCGACACCCCGAATGACCGGGGGATTGCCTTCGTATGCCTTCTGGACGTTCTTCAGACTGATGCTTGCCATGATTCGCCTTACTCAATAAGCAAGTGGATCCCGCCATCCCGTCACGCGTGCCGGGCGGCGGTCGAGCGGTCGCTACCCCTTCAACGATCCGGCCATCATTCCCTTGATGATCCGTTCCTGCCCGAACGCATAGGCGACGATCAACGGAAGCGACGTGAGCGTGACGACGGACAGCATCGCGGGAATGTTCGACGCGTACTGCCCCTGGAAATCCCACAGCGCGAGCGGCAGCGTGCGGTGTTCCGGCGTGGAGGTCAGCACGTACGCGAAGATGAACTCGTTCCAGAGGGCGATCGCGTTGTAGACGGCCACCGTCGCCAGGCCCGGCATCGACAACGGAAAGTAGATCCGCCAGAAGATCTTGAGCGGCCCGCATCCGTCGAGATAGGCGGCCTCCTCGAGTTCGTGCGGAATCTGCTTCATGAACTCAGTGAGAATGAAAATCGAGATCGGCAGGCTGAACGCAACGTACGGGCCGACGAGCGCCAGCGACGTGTCGTACAGGCCGATGTTGCGGATCATCAGGTAGATCGGCACCAGCGTCGCGTGAAGCGGCACGATCATCGATGCGACGACGAGTCCGAACAACGTCTTGTTGAAGCGGAACTGCAGGCGAGCGAACGCGTAGGCGGCCATCGCGCTGAGCAGCACGATGACGATCACCGACAGGCCGACCACGAAGAGACTGTTGCGCAGGTACATGAAGAACGCGCCATGCAGCACGTCCAGATAGTTCGACAGGTCGAGCCGGGACGGCAGCGCCCACACCGAAGCCGAATAGGTCTCTTCCTGCGACTTGAGACTGGTGACGACCACGAACAGGAACGGCAGCGTGGTCACCGCGAGCCAGATGAGCGCCAGCAGGAAGATCACGGGATGCCGCCGGCTGGCCGCCTGCCGGACTGAACGAGCGAACATGGTCAGGCCTTTTGTGAGTAGCGCTGCGTGACGCGCAACGCGGCTGCAGCCACCAGCGTCACGATGATGAACATCGCCGAAGCGATCGTGCTGCCGTAGCCGAGCTGGAATGAACTGAACACCCGACGATACATGTAGGTGGCCATCAGCTCGGACGCATTCTCCGGCCCCCCGCCCGTCATCACGAATATCAGGTCGAAGTAGCGCAGCGACCCCAGTACCGCGAGCAGTGCGGCGGTCCGTACCGTGCCTTGCAGATGCGGCAGCTTGATGCGCCAGAAGATCGTCGATTCCGACGCGCCGTCGAGCCGCGCGGCCTCGCCCAGTTCCGCCGGAAAAGACGACAGCCCGGCGAGAAACAGGATCATGTAGAACGGGATGTTCTGCCAGCAGATCACCGCGATCGTCGAAGCGAGCGCGAAGCGCGGATCGCCGAGCCAGTCCTGCGCGAACGCATGCAGGCCGAGCGCATGCAACCCGGCGTTCAGCGGGCCGAAGTTCGGATCGTAGACGTTCTTGAACAGCACGCCGATCGCGACGCTCGACATCAGCAGCGGCAGGAAATACAGGATCTTCAGCAGACGCGAGCCTTTGCCGGCCTTGTCGAGCAGCACCGCGAGCACGAGCGCGACAGGCAGCTGGATCACCACGGAGAACGCGGCGAGCAGCAAATTGTTGCCGAGCGCCTTCCAGAACACGTCGTCCTGGGCCAGATGCAGCCAGTTCGCGACGCCGACGAAACGCGCGTCACTACCGAGCCCGTTCCAGTCGACCAGCGACAACCGGAAACTGTCGACCAGCGGATAGAGCAGGAACACGGCCAACAGCAGGACCGACGGCGCCAGCAACAGCGCCGCGATCAACCGGTGCGGCGACACGAGCTGCGCTTTCGCGCGCGTCGCGATCATCGCTGTATCCACCCTGACCTCCTTCACGGTTGGTTCGATTCAGGCCGGCCTAGCGGCCCGCTTCCGCCTTTGCCGCGTCTTCCATCTGTTGCGCAGCCGCCTCGGGCGTCACCGACAGCCCCAGGAGTGCCTGCGAAATCTCCTTGTGCCGCTCGCCGAGACGCGGCGATAGTTCCTGGTCGTACCAGAGCTGAACGTTCGGCGCCTGCGCGACCAGTTCCTGCACGCGCTTCAGTAACGGGTCCGCGATGGTCAGATTCTTCACCGGCGGGAGTCGGGCATCGGCCAGTTTCGCGCGGATCGATTCGTCATCCGTCATCGTCCTGATCAGACGGAACGCCGCGTCATGGTCCGAACACTGCGTCGATACGCTCAGGTAACTGTCGCCGAGCGTCCCCACGAGATCGCGAACGTCGCCCTTGCCGCCGGGCATGCTCGGAAACGGGAAGAAGTCGAGCTTCTTGAAGAACGCGGGATTTTCCTTCTGGATGGTCGATGCTTCCCAGCTTCCCATCAGCTCCATCGCGGCCCGGCCGGCATACAGCAGGCGGCGGGACGCGCCGATGTCGTAGTCGAGCCCGTTGTAGCCGGGCGCGAATGCGCCGGCCTTGACGAGTTGCTGAAGATACTTGCCGGCGCCGACGAACACCGGATCCGCGAAACTGCCGCCCTTCGTGCGTTCGACGGCGCGACGAACAACATCCGGGCCGCCGAGCCGGTCGACCAGATACATGTAGTACATCGATCCGGGCCACTTGTTCTTGTTGGCCAGCGCGAACGGCGCGACCCCGTGAGACGTCAGCACCTTCACGACGTTCATCAGGTCGTCCCAGGTCGCGGGCGGCGCGAGGTTGTATTGCCGGAACAGATCCTTGTTGTAAAAGATCACGGCAGCCGCCGTGTTTTCCGCCGGAACGCCATAAATCTTGCCGTCGTAGGTGACGGCCTTCCACGACGCCGGCAGGAAGCGATCGCGATAGGCCGGATCCTTCTGCAGATAGGGCGTAAGGTCCACGACCTGGCCCGCCTTCACATACTCTCTCAGCGGCCCGCCACCCCACGTGTCGAACACGCAGGGCGGCTGTCCGGCGCCGAACGCCACTTTCAGCTTCGCCTTGTAGGAATCGTTGAGAACGTGGGAATCCTCGACCTTGTAACCGGGATTCTGTTTCTCGAACCGGTCGGCGGCTGCGCGTACGGTTTTGGGCCCATTGCCCTCAGTCTGGTGATCCCATTCGACGATGACTTTCGTCGACTGCGCATGACCGACGCCGGCCCACAGCGCCGAGGCTGCCAGCAGCGCCATCACGGCGCGCGAGATCCTTCGAACCTTGATCGAAAGCATCCACGTCTCCATCGTTGTTGGTATCGCCAACCGAGAGTTAGCGTTAACGTTACGAGATGTTAGGTTCGATTCATCGCCATCGCCATCCGGGTATACCCATCGTCGAATTCACCGCCCCGCCGCTCCGGTCAAACCGAACTAAAATGACCCGATCGCCAGGCGTGGAGCGGCTTTCGCCGCATCGGCCGCGTCGGTTCAATGCCGAATCCGCATGCGACCTGTTAGAATAAACAGGAAAAACCGGACGTTATCGCTATCATCCATTGCGGCACGCGTGGGGCTCGGATGGCCGCCCTCGACCGCACGACCTCGCCAATGAGCAAACAGAATCCCACTCTCGCCCATGTCGCGCGTATCGCGGGCGTGTCACAGATGACCGCATCGCGGGCGCTCAATGACCGCCCGGGCGTTTCGCAGGAAACGCGCGAGGAAATATTGAGAGTCGCGGCGAACATCGGGTACGTCGTCAACCGCAGCGCGCAGAAGCTGTCCGGCGGACGCAATGGCATCATCGGGATCGTGACGCCCACGCTCGACAACGAATTCGTCGGTGAACTGATCATCGGCGTGGGGCGCGCCGCGCGGGTAGCCGGGTACGAGACTTTCGTGTACACGGTATTCGACGAAGACCGTCATTCGCATCAGTCCGTGCTGGGGTTGATGAAGCAGTTCACTGACGGCGTCGTCGCCATCCTGCCGCGCGATTCGATCTACTTCGACGCGCTCGCCGCCGCGAACGTCCCGGTCGTCGTCATCGACCAGCGCGGCGCGCTCGCGGGATTTCCGTCCATCTCCGTCGACAACTATGGCGGCGCATTGCGCGCAGTCGAACATCTGGCGGAACTCGGGCATACGCGCGTCGCGTTCATCGGCGGCGACGAGTCCATCGAAGGCGTGCGCGACCGGCGGCGCGGCTATCTCGATGCGGTCGCGCGATTCCGTCTGGCCGACGATCCCGGCTTGATCGCGCAGGGCGATCTGTCACAGATGAAGGCGTTCGACGCGGCATCGCAATTGCTTGCGCTACCGGAACGCCCGACCGCGATCTTCGCGGCGAACGACCTGAGCGCGTTTGGCGTCATCGCGGCGGCACGGGAAGCGGGCCTGAAAGTCCCTCACGATGTCTCCGTGATCGGCTTCGACGACATTCCGATGGCCTCCCAGGTCCATCCGCCGCTCACGACGATACGCCAACCGTTCGCGCCGATGGGACGCGCCGCAGTCAACACGCTGATGGCACAAATCGACAGCAACGAATCGGTGGCCCCTCGCATCGTGCTGCCCGCCGAACTCGTCATTCGACAATCGACCGGCCCCGCGCCCCGTGCGGTCGCGGGGAAAGTCTCGCCGTCGCGCAATCACCCGGCCAACTAAGGGATGGGCGCGCCGCCCGAGCAAATATTTGCTGCGGGGTGCGTTCGGCGGCAAGCCCGGGGTTGATATGCCCCGTCGCTGCCAGGCAGCCAATACCGAATTCCGGAATTCAAGCCTCCCCACATCCCCTCGCTCGCATCCGTGCGCCCCACCGTTTCGCTCCCCGTACCAATCCTCAAAATTACGATTGCAAATGCCTCTCATTTGCATTAAATTGCCGCGCAAATGTACTGTTTGGAACACCGATGTCGGCGCAAGGCCGCCCGCCGTGCCCGAACGCGAACGACACGAAAGGGAGAGGTATGAGCAGGAGGAACTGGGCGGCCGCACCGATGGCCATCGTCGTCGGCGCGACCGGCGTGGGCGCGGCCGACGCGCAGGAGGCGACGCTGCCCACCATCGAGATCTCGGGGCAGCGCGCGAGCGCGCCGTTTCGCACACGTGACTCGACGAGCGCGACGCGCGGCGAGGCGGACGTGATGGAGATCCCGTTCGCGGTCAGCAGCGTCGATGCGAAACTCGTGCGCACGGTCGCCGCGACGCGCGGCGAGGACCTGTACGACTGGGTCGCGGGCGTCGCGCGGCAGAACAACTTCGGCGGTCTTTGGGACAACTACGCGGTGCGCGGCTTCGCCGGCGACGGCAACACGTCCGGCACCGACTACCTCGTCAACGGCTTTTCGTGGAATCGCGGGATTAGCGTGCCGCGCGACACCGCCAACCTCGAGCGCATGGAAGTGCTCAAGGGGCCGGCGTCCGCGCTGTACGGCCGCGGCGATCCGGGCGGGATCATCAGCTATACGACGAAGCAGCCGCAGTTCGCTCGCGCGAACACCGTCGGCGTGTCGGCCGGCAGCTACGGCGCGTTGCGCGAGACGCTCGATTCGACCGGCCCCGTGACGAAGTCGCTCGCATACCGCTTCGTTGCAATGAACGAGAACAACGGCAGTTTCCGCGATACGGTGTCGAGCAAACGCTACCTGTTCTCGCCGTCGTTCACGTGGGACATCGGCGCGGACACGACGCTCCATTACGAGTTCGAGAGTGCGCGCCAGCGCGCGCCGCTCGATCGCGGCGTGCTCGCGGTCAACGGCCAGCTTGGAGCGATCCCCGCATCGCGCTTCCTCGGCGAGCCGCGCGACGGCGACTACGACGTGCGCAACACGGGCCATCAGTTCACGCTCGAGCATCGCGTCGATGCGAACTGGTCGGTCAACGCCGGGTTCGCGCAGCGCACCACCGACCTGTCCGGCCGCTCGTCCGAGGCGTTCGCGCTGCAGCCGGACGGCCGCACGCTGTGGCGCCGCTACCGGCAAGTCGCGTTTCATTCGAACGACCTGCAGGGCCGCATCGAAACGGCCGGCAAGTTCCGCACCGGCGGCATCGGCCACACGCTCGTGCTGGGTGTCGATGCGTACCGCTTCAACTACGACCAGTTCGTCGCGCGCTCGACGCCCACGGCCGCCGCGCCGTATGCGATCGACATCTTCGATCCCGTCTACGGCCAGCCGGTGCCCACGCCGCGCACCGCGACCAACCTGCTCGAGCGCGACGACGGCCAGGGGCTCTACGCGCAGGACACGCTCGCGTTCGGGCCGCACTGGAAAATCCTCGCCGGGCTGCGCTGGGATCGCTTCCACCAGTCGGTCGAGAACCGCCTGAAAGGCACGACGAGCAGCCAGGTGCAGACCGCGTTGAGTCCGCGCATCGGCATCGTGTACGAGATGAGCCCCGCCCTGTCGCTCTATGCGAACACCGCGTATTCGTTCCGGCCGAACAACGGCGCCGACGTCGACGGCCGCGCGTTCGATCCGGAGAAAGGGCACGGCTACGAAGCCGGCGCGAAATGGGCCGGCGCGCGCTGGCTCGCGACCGTCGCGGCGTTCTACGTCAACAAGCGCAACGTGCTGACCGCCGATCCGGCGAACGCCGGTTTCTCGCGCGCGGCCGGCGAGGTGCGCAGCCGCGGCGTCGAATTCGAATGGAACGGCGATCTCGGCCACGGCGTGCGCGGCCTCGTCAACCTTGCGTATGTCGACGCCGAAGTCACGCACGACGCGGTGCTGACACCCGGCGCACGCCTCGTCGACATTCCGCGCCTGAGCGGCAGCGCGCTGCTCCTGTACGAAACCGCGGTACCGTTCGCGGACAAGGCCGGTGCCGGCGCCGGCCTGATCTACGTCGGGCGCCGGGCCGGCAATACCGCGAACACGCAGGACGGGTTCGAGCTGCCGGCCTATGCGACCGTGCAACTGAACGGCTATGTGCAGGTCAACAAGCACCTGCGTGCGTCGGTCGTGCTGAACAACCTGTTCAATCGCACCACCTACGTCAGTTCCTACAACAGCCTGTGGGTCACGCCGGGCGCGCCGCGCAGCCTGTTCGCGTCGCTCGCCTATACGTTCTAGCGGGGGTTGGCCGGCCGGCTCTGTGCTCTGTGCTTCATGCGCTTCACGCGCCGAGCACGAGCCGCGCCGCCAGCGCGAGCAGCAAGGCCGGCAACATCACGCACGCGCCGACCGCGAGGAACGCGCCGAACCCGACCTGCAACCCTTCGCGCCGGATGGCCGCGAGCCACAGAATCGTCGCGAGCGATCCGGTGACGGACAGGTTCGGCCCCAGGTCGACACCGATCAGGATCGCGTCGATCACCGTTTGCGGGCTGCGTGCGGCGTCGACCGTCGAACTCGAGATGAGCCCGGCAGGCAGGTTGTTGACCAGGTTCGACGCCAGCGCGATCGCAACGCCCGCCGCGGCCGCGGCGGTCTGCTCGCCGCTTGCCGTCAGCGCGCGCAGCAGACCGGCGAGCGCACGCACCGCACCGCTCCGGTCGAGCGCCTCGACGAGTACGAACAGCCCCGCGACGAGCGGCAACACGCTCCATGAAATCGCGCGAACGATCGGCATGCACGCGGTGCGATCCTTGACCAGCACGCATGCGACGGTGGCGATACCCGCCGCCGCGGTCGGCAACCCGAGCGGAAGATCGAGCGCCGACACCGTCATCAGCGCGGCGGCCGTGATCGCGATGCCGGCCAGCGCGATACGCCCGCCGCCGGTAAGCGGCCGCGTCGGCAAACCGGATTCGCAACGGCCGCCGAGCGCGTGCCGCTGGGTCATCCGAAGCATCAGGAACGTGCATGCGATCGATGCGACGGACGGGATCGCGAAGTGGGCGAGCCATACGCCGAGCGACGGCATGCGCGCGCCGTACAGCACGAGATTCGCGGGGTTCGAGATCGGCAGCACGAAACTCGCCGCGTTCGCGACGAACGCGCAGATGTACAGCAGCGGCAGCGGATCGGCCTTCGCCCGGCGCGCGGCCGCGATGACCGCGGGCGTCAGCACGACGGCGGTCGCATCGTTCGACAGGAAGACCGTCGTCACGGTGCCCACCAGGTAGACGAGCGCGAACAGGCGCCGGGGCGAACCCTGCGCGAGATTGACGACGCGCGTCGCGACCCAGTCGAACAGCCCTTCGCGCCGCGCGACCTCGGACAGCAGCATCATGCCGGTCAGGAACAGGTACACGTCGCCGCCCTTCGCGACGGCGTCGAGCGCCGGATGCACGGGCAACAGGCCGCATACGACCAGCAGCAACGCGCCGCTCACGGCCCAGGTTGCCTCGGGCCAGCCGAACGGGCGGGCAATGACGCCCGCCGTGGCGAGCGCGGAAATCAGCCATGCAAGTGAAACGGAATTCATGGGCAGGTCGGGAATCGCAGGGAGAAGGAAAGCACGTTCAGGACGACGCGGCCGGCAGGTCGGCCGGCTTGCCGCACACGCTGCTCAGCGCTCGCGCATGGCCGAGCCAGAGCGCGAGCGCGCCCGTCGACACGGCGCCCAGCACGACGAATGCGACCGGATAACCGAAGTGCTGCGCGAGCACGCCGCCCAGCACGGGACTGAGCGCCGCGCCGATCCCCTGCGCGGTCGCGACGGCGCCCTGCCCGGCGTTCACGCGGCCGGAGCCGTGCAGCAGGCGCACGACCAGCGCCGGCACGACGACGCTTTGCAGGCCGGCACCGATGCCGTCGAGCACCTGCACCGGCCAGACGCCCGCCTCGCTCATCAGCACGGCGGCAAGCACGCCCCGCACCGGCAACACCAGGTAGGAAAGCAGCAGCACGCGCCAATAACCGTGCGCGCGAATCAGCCGGGGCGCGACCCACGCGGCCGCGATCATCACGAGCTGCGCGATGACGATGGTTTGCGCGGTGAACATGCTCGCGTTGCTGCGATGCGTGGCGACCACGCCCATTCCGTAGAGCGGCAGCATCGCCGCGTTGCCGAGATGAAACAGCGCGAGCGACGCGCCGAGCAGGACCAGCGGCCGGTTCGAGGCGAGCGTGCGCAAGCCGCCGGCGGGCGGCGCCGACGCGCCCATGGGCGGATCATCGCGCACGGCATGCGTGCGCGGCTCGGCATGGTCCCTGTCGAGGCCGCGTGCGCACGCGTGGTCGATGGCCCGCGCGGGAATCGCCAACGTACTCGCGATCGCGAGGAGCGTGAACACGGCGACGAGCGCGAACACCGCGTCGAAGCCCGCATGCCAGCCGAGCCATCCGGCGAGCGCCGCACCCACCACGTTGCCCGCATGGTTCGCCATCTGGTTGCGGCCGAACTGCCGGTCGAAACCCTGCCGGCGCGCGATGCCGAGCGTCACGCCCGCGACGGCCGGCGCCAGCGCCGCGCCGCCGACGGCGGCCAGGATCTGCGATGCCGCCACCGCCGGATAACCGTCGGCGAACATCAGCGCAAGCGAGGCCAGCGCCGTCACGGCGGTGGCCGTGACGATCAGCGCGCGCTTCGCGCGCAGCGCATCGACGAGCGCGCCGGCCGGCGGCGTCGCGGCCATCGCGGCGAGCCCGGCCAGCGTCATGACCGAGCCGATCGCGTCGGCACTCCAGCCGCGCGACAGCAGGATCACGCCGACGAACGGGCCGATGCCGGCCTGCACGTCGGCCAGGAAGAAATTGAGCGCCTCGAGCGCGCGCGCCGCTCTCATCGTCGACGGGCAGTCATTCGTCGTCCACATCGACGAGCTCGGCGATCTCGCTCACTTCGAGCACCGCGCCGTACCGCGTGACGACGCCTTGCCCCCACGCCATGACGTGGATACCGGCGCGCAGATAGTCGCTCAGCTCGGCTGCCGCATGCGGCGGCATCCGCAGCACGACACCGTTCGTCAGCAACGCGCCGTTCAGCTCGCCTTTCGGGCCGTGCAGCGCGAACGCGACTTCGCCGCTCATCTCCATCAGCTTGCGGCCGCCATGCGGCGGCTTCGGCGCACCGGGCACGGGCCCGTTGTCGACGATGTCGACGCCGTGGCGCCCGGTCAGCTGCACCGCCACGATCATCGCGGCGCCGCGCGACTTGACGCCGCGCACGCGGATGCGGTCGCCCACCTCGACATGGCGAACCAGCTCGCGGCCCAGGTGCGGCGGCACGTGAACCTGCAGGTCGCCGTTCAGGATCAGGCCGTCGATGTCCCCGTGCGGGTTGAGCAGGAACTGTGTGACGCGGCCGCGCGTTTCGGGCAGGCAGGCGGGATCGATCCAGTGCATGGCAGGACTCCTTGTGGGATGGCAGGAAGACGACACGCGATCAGCGCACGACGTCGTCATAAAGATTCACGACGCGGCCCGGCGAGCCGAATGCGGTGGCCTGCAGCGCTTCGCCGTAGGCATTGCGCGTGCCGTATCCGACCGCGGCAACGCGCGTGCCGGGTACGAGCAGCGCGCCGAACTGCTGCGCCGCCGGCACGGTCAGCTTGACGATCGCGCCGCTGTCGAGCATCACGCCGTCCGGCTCGCCGCGTGGTGCGCGCGTGACGCGCCGCACGACACCCGACACGCTGAGGCGGGCCAGATTGACGCCGCGCAACGCGGGCGGCATCGGTGCGGTGGGGGGCGGCGGCTGGTCGGACAACGATGCGCCGCTGCGGTCGTTGCGCACGACGCGCGCGTGGATGTCGTCGCCGACGCGACGTTCGCCGGCCACCGTTACCCGGTCGCCCGGCCGCGCGAGCGCGATCAGCTGCGTGCCGAGATGCGGCGGCACGCCGACGAGCGTCCCGTCGGTCAGCACGAAACCGTCGACCGCGCCTTCCGGGTTGATCGTCAGGCGCGAAAGCGTGCCGGACACGAGTGTGTCGGAGGCGACGGGCGACTGCGGCGGAGGCGGAAGAGAAGCCGGTTCGAAACCGGCGCGCGGCGGCGCACCGGGCGGTTCGTCCGCACGCGGCGGGAGTGGAATCTGCGCGGCGCAGGCGGTCGCCGCGGCGATCAGCGCGGCGGCACACAGTCCGGCACAGCTGCGGCGAACGGCGACGCGGCGCGGTGGCCGCGAACGCGCGGCGCGTGGGGTCGACTTCATGGCGGGCTCCGGCAACGGGTTGCGATGCCGTGATATCTGCAACACGCGTGCCAGCACGCATGTGCCCGCCGGGCCGCGTATAGAACGATGAACCGCGCAACACGTGTCGGGATTCCCGACACGTTTTACCCGCCGTTGTCGGGAATCCCGACAGGCGTCATGGCGCCGCTAGTCGTCGCGCTCGATACCCAGATGGGCCATGCGCGCATAGAGCGACTGACGGCCGATGCCGAGCTGCCGTGCCGCCTCCGCGCGATTGCCGTTCGCGCGCTCGAGCGCGCGCAGGATCGCGGCGCGCTCGACCGCCGCCAGCGCGTCGGGCAACGGCATGTCGAACAGCGGCGCAGGCAGCGCGAGCGTGTCGCCGCCGGACGCAAGCCCCGGCACGACGCCGAGCCCGAGATCGGCCGCGCCGATGGCGGGCCCGGGCGCCAGCGCGGCCGCCCGCTCCATCACGTTGCGCAGCTCACGCACGTTGCCCGGCCAGCGATGATCGAGCAACGCCCGCTGTGCGTCGTTCGTCAGGTGCAACGGGCGCGCGCCTGCCGCGCATGCCAGGAAATGCGCGGCCAGCGGCAGGATGTCGGCCACGCGATCCGCGAGCGGCGGCAGGTGCAGCGGAATCACGTTCAGCCGGTAGAACAAGTCTTCGCGAAACGTGCCGTTCGCGACGGCCTCGGCGAGATCGCGGTGCGTCGCGGCCACCACCCGGATGTCGATCGCCGTCGGACGATCCGCACCGAGCGGCGTCACCTCGCGCTCCTGCAGCGCGCGCAACAGCTTGGCCTGCATGGCGGTGGGCATGTCGCCGATCTCGTCGAGAAACAGCGTGCCGCCGTCGGCCTCGACGAGCCGCCCGGCGCGATCGACGTGCGCCCCCGTAAACGCGCCGCGTCGATGCCCGAACAGTTCGCTTTCGAGCAGGTCGGCCGGAATCGCCGCGCAGTTGACCGCGACGAACGGCCCGGCATGCCGCATCGACGCGGCATGCAGCACGCGCGCCGCCACTTCCTTGCCGGTGCCCGTCTCGCCGGTGACGAGCACGGTCGCGTCGCTCGTCGCGGCCCGGCCGATCTGCTTCTGCACGTCGCGCATCGCGGCGCTCACGCCCAGCAGCCGGGGGCGGGCCGATGCGGGTTCGCGCGCAAACCCGCCATCGTGCGGCTCGACGGCCGCCGGCGGCGCGTTCGCGGAAACGATGCGCGCGAGCAGTTGCGAGATGTCGCGACGCCCGATCGGCTTGGTCAGGTGATCGAACGCGCCGAGCCGCATCGCGTCGATCGTGTTGTCGCTGGTTGCATGGGCGGTCAGCATCACGACGGGGATCGCGGCCAGCGCCGGATCGTCGCGCAGCTGCGCGAGCACCGCGAGCCCGTCCAGGTCCGGCAAGCGGAAATCCAGAAAGATGCAGTCGACGCGGCCGCCGTCGCGCAGCGCGCTCAACGCCGCGCGCCCCGCTCCGGCTTCGACGACCCGATGACCGAGATCGGCGAGCGTCTCGGCCAGGCCGTCGCGAAATGCCGCGTCGTCGTCGACTATGAGGATGGTTGCCATGGGATTTCAATGACGAAGGATGCGCCGTGCGGAACGTCGTCGAGCCAGGCCTGGCCGCCATGCGCCGCGGCCACTTCGCGGACGACGGCAAGACCGAGGCCGGTGCCGTCCGCCCGCCCCGTCACGAACGGCTCGAAAATCCGCTCGCGCTGTTCGGCGGGAACCCCGGGGCCGGTATCCGACACGGTGATCCGCAGCCAGTCGCGTCCGGCGAACGTGCGACGCGCGGCGGCGAGCGTGACCGCACCGCCGTCGCCGGCATGGCGCAGTGCATTGAGCAACAGATTGTCGAGCGCGCGACGCATCTGGTCGGGATCGAACATGGGGAACGCGGCGGGCTGCGCAAGGCGTTCGCCCTGCTCGCCGGGCAGCCATGCGAGATCGATCGCCTGCCGCTGCGCGAGCTCGCGGTGCGTGTCGACGACCTGCGCGAGCCACGCGTCGACGTCGACGCGCGTCGCATGCGGGCTGACCGGCTGCGTCAGCGCGAGCAGGCCCGACAGTTGCGCATCGATGCGTTCGATCTGCGCCAGGATCACGCGCAGCGCGTCCTGCTGCCGTCGGCTGTCGCCGGCCAGCGCGTTTTCGGCTTTCAGCCGCATCGCGCCCATCGGGTTGCGAATCTCGTGCGCGACCTGCGCGGCCAGTTTGCCGAGCATCCCGAAGCGTTCCGCCTGCGCGAGCCGCGTGCGGAGTTCGGCGGCCTGCTGTTGCAGTTGCTCGGTGCGCCGCGCATGCGCGTTGAACGCATCGATGATCCGGTCGAGATCGGGCTCGCCGACATACGGCAGCTGCGGCGCGCGGCCGTCGGGCGCCAACCCGGCTTCGATCCGCGCGAGATTGCCTTTCCAGCGCCGCAGCGCGATGGCGAGCGCCGCCGCGATCGCGAGAATCACCGCGAGCACGCCCGCAAGGCCCGTCGCCAGCAGCTCGCCGTGCCGGCCGAGCGGCGGGCGGGCGCGCGTCAGCATCCAGACGAACAGGCCCGACCCGGCGCGGACCGGACACGCCGCCGCGATCACGGCATCCTGCGCGCCCTCGACCGCATTCGACGCCGTGGCACGCGTCGCGGCGGCCGCGCGCAGCGTGCGGAGAATCAGCGGCGTTTCCGCGTCCGGCACGTCGCGCTTGATGCCGCTGCCTTGATAAGTCGGAAAGGAATACGCAAGAAAACCGCCCGCCGCGGGTGCGCCGCCGGCCGTCCAGAAACCGCCTTCCATGTCCGGCGCGCGCGCCAGGACGATATCGAGGATCGCATGCATCAGCGCCGAATCGGGCTGCGCGCCGGCCTGCGCGGCGGACGCATCGTAGCGCGACGCGACCGCTTCGCAGGCCGCTTCACCGGCGGCCCGCGCGCCGGCGATCTGCTGCCCTTCGGCGGAACTGGCCATCACCCAGACGACCGCGACGAGCGTCGCGCAGAGCGTCGCGACGAGCGCCCAGAGCATGACGAGTTGAGTGGAAAACGGCGGACGCTTCATCGGATCGGGCAGGCGGTCGAGGGCGACAGGATAACGTAAAGCATACGACGCCGGGACCCGCGCCGCCGGCCTGCCGGATCGGGCAGGACATCGCGCCGAAGGGCAGCGGCCGCGATCGGGAAAGGCCGCTGAAAGATCGAACCGCTAGACTGCCTCCGGCTCGACGCCCCCAACCCGCCCCCTCGAGGACCGCATGCGCGCCATTTCTTTCCGAAGGCTATCGGTCGCGTTGTTCACCGTCGGCGCGCTGCTCGGCGCCGCGTCCGCCAGCCGCGCATGCGACGTGCCCGCGCCGGTGCGGACGATCGATCCGCCCGGCTACTACGACGACCCGACCGGTTATGCGCGCGACGTGAAGCCGATGCGCGATTTCATCGCGAAGCTGAACGCGGCGGCGGAACACGCCGACTGGTCGTGCGCGCTGACCCTGCTCGACAGCTGGGCGCAAGCGGATGCGCTGATGGGCAAGATCACCGGTTATCAAGGGTATGACGAGCGTTCGTGGGCCGGCACCGACTTCGCGATGGTGATCCTGCGCATGCCGCGCGGCATGCGCGAAGCGAACCGCGCGCAGTTCAACGCAATCGACCCGTGGCTCGAACGCATCGCGATCGCCACGCGCGATTCGGAAGCGATCAACCACCTGCACAACAACCTCGTGTACTGGGCGGGCCTCGACCTGATCGCCATCGGCACCGTGACCGACAACGCGAGCCTGATCGATTCCGGCCTGCTGCGGGTACGCGAAGGCATCCGCGACATCGGCGCCGACGGTTCGCTCGCGCGCGAAGTCAAGCGCGGCAACCGCGCGCTGCACTATCACACCTTCGCGCTGCTGCCGCTCGTATTCGCGGCGGAACTCGTGCAACGGCGCAAGATCGACCTGTACCGCGAAAACGGCGGCGCGATCGGCCGCCTCGCCAACCTCGTGATCGACGCGGTGGAAAATCCCGACAGTTTCAGGACGATCACGCCGGTCAGGCAGGACCTGTTTCCGTGGACGTTCCGCGACGAGCTGAGCTGGGTCGAGCCGTACTACGCACGTTTTCACGATCGCCGCCTGCCGGCGATCATCGCGCCGCGCCGCCCGTTCAGCGAATGGCGGCTCGGCGGCGACGTGAGCGCGGTGTGGGGTGCACCGCTGCCGTAACGGTCGCCGCGCGCGTTCGGGAGGTCTCGCCGCCGCGAACCGCCGCGACGGCGAAGCGAGCCGGGCCATGATCACGGATCGTGTCGACGCCCGCTTCAACCGATTTCCAGTACGAAATTATTCGGTCAACGCGCAACCTCGCGCAACCTCGCACAAACGGCGCGCCGGCCAGGCCAGGCCATTCACATATCAGCGTGCAGCGCCCGGAACGGGCTCGTTCATCGCATCGCCGTAGCGCTCCGCGCGCTCGACGATGCGCGCGAGCCGGATGATGTCGGTCAGCGCGAAATCGTTCGCGTCCGGCCGCGGACGATCATGCTCGTCCGCCACGCGCATCGCGAACGCGAGCGCTTCCGAGCGCTCGCGCAACAGCGTGCGCAGCGCATCCGCGATGATCCGGCGGTCGCGCGGATCGCCGAGGCCGAGCGCGGCCCCGCGATCGTATTCGACGGCCGGCGCCGCGAGCGGCGACGCCGTCAGCATGGAGATCCCGCGCATCGGTACCGTGTTCCGTTTCATGTCCACCTCTCGTTGACGGGCGGCCAGCGCGCGACGCCTCACCGCCGGTTCGACCGCGACACCACGTCGATCCACACCGCCAGCACCAGCACCGCGCCCTTGACGATCATCTGCCAGTACGCGTCGACGTCGAGCATCGACATCCCGTTGTCGAGGCT
This sequence comes from Burkholderia sp. AU4i, assembly GCF_000466765.1. Taxonomy (NCBI): domain Bacteria; kingdom Pseudomonadati; phylum Pseudomonadota; class Betaproteobacteria; order Burkholderiales; family Burkholderiaceae; genus Burkholderia; species Burkholderia sp. AU4i. The sequence goes on from NZ_ASSI01000215.1 coordinate 48,034, forward strand.
CGCCATCACGAGCGCGCCGATCAGTGCGCCGTACACGGTGCCCGAGCCGCCGCGCATCGACGTGCCGCCGATGAAGCACGCGGCGATCGCGTCGAGTTCGCCCATCGTGCCCGCCGACGGCGAACCGGCCGCGAGCCGCGCGGTGTTCACGATGCCGGCGAACGCGCACATCAGGCCCATCAGCGCGAAGATCGCGAGCTTCACGCGGTCGGTGTCGACGCCGGACAGCCGCGTCGCCTCGAGATTCGAGCCCACCGCATAAATGCGCCGGCCGAACACGGTCTGCGTCGCGATCCACGAGAACACGCCGAGCAGCGCGAGCAGCAACAGCACCGGCACCGGGATGCCGCCGTAGCGGTCGAGCGTCGCGACGAACGCGAACAGCACGGCCCCCGCGCCGACGATCTTGACGGCGTCCTGCCACAGCGGCGCGACCGCGAGCCGGTAGCGGCGCCGCGTGCCGCGCTGGCGCACGACCAGCAGCGCGACGAGCGCGAACAGCAGCAGCGCGAGGCCGTCGCCGGCCACGCGCGGCAGGTAGCCCTGCCCGAGGAACACGAAGCCGTCGGACACCGGAGCGATCGTCGAGCCGCCCGTCACGCCGAGCAGGATCCCGCGAAACGCAAGCATCCCGCCGAGCCCGACGATGAACGACGGCACGCGCCGGTAGGTCGACCACCAGCCGTTGAAGAGCCCGATCAGCACGCCGAGCGCGAGCACCGCCGGGACCGTCGCGGCGACGGGCCAGTGGCGGTTCACGTCGAGGATCGCCGCGACGCCGCCGAGCAGCCCGAGCAGCGAGCCGACCGACAGGTCGATCTCGCCCGCGATGATCACGAACACCATCCCGCACGCGAGCATCCCTGTGATCGACATCTGCCGCAGCAGGTTCGACACGTTGCGCGGCGTGACGAACGCGCCGTCGGTCAGCACCGAGAAGAATGCCCAGATCGCCGCGACCGCGAGCAGCAGCGCGAGGATCTTGTAGCGCACGAAGACCTGGCGAAGCTGGCTGCCGGTCGAGCGCCCGGCCGGTTGCCCTGCTTCGTGGCCGCTTGAACGGCGCGCATCCGCGTCCTGCGTCGCCGGGGTGGAGGAAGAAAGTTCGGAATTCATGTCGCACTCGCTGCAATGGGTTCGGTCGGCCGCCGGCCGGATTTCAGCGCGGCGCCGAGGATCTGTTCCTGTGTCAGGCCGTCGTTGACGAAGTCGCCGCGCAGCTCGCCTTCGCCGATCACCAGCACGCGATCGGCGAGCCCGAGCACCTCGGGCATTTCCGACGACACGACGATCAGCGCGACGCCGCGCTTCGCGAGCGCGAACACGAGGCGGTAGATCTCCGCTTTCGCGCCCACGTCGACGCCGCGTGTCGGCTCGTCGAGAATCAGCACCTGCGGCTCGGCCAGCAGCATCTTCGCGAGCACGGCCTTCTGCTGGTTGCCGCCGGACAGGCTCGCGATCGGCAGGAACGGATGCGCGGCACGCACCGACAGCCGCTGCATCTCGGTGCGGATCGCGTCCAGCTCGGCGGCCGCGTCGATCCGGCCGCGCGCCGCGAAGCGCCGCAGCACCGTCAGCGTGATGTTGTGGCCGACACCGAGCTGCGGCACGATGCCGTGGCGCTTGCGGTCCTCGGGCACCATCGCGATGCCGGCGCGAATCGCATCGGCGGGCGTGCGGATCGACAGCGGCCGGCCGTTCATCAGCACGGTCGCCGTGCTCGCGCCCGGATACGCGCCGAAGATCGCCTGCATCAGCTCGGTCCGCCCCGCGCCGACGAGCCCGGCGACGCCGAGGATCTCGCCGCGCCGCACGCTGAACGACACGTCGTCCACCCGCTTGCGGCGCGGGTTCGTCACGTCGCGGCAGGTCACGTGGCGCGCTTCCAGCACGACGTCGCCGATCTCGTGCGGCTCGCGCGGGTACAAGTCGCGAATCTCGCGGCCGACCATCATCGCGATGATCCGGTCGGTCGTCAGCGCGCGCATCGGCTCGGTCGCGACATGGCGGCCGTCGCGGATCACCGTCACCGTGTCGCACACCGCCTCGACCTCGTCGAGCTTGTGCGAGATGTACACGCACGCGACGCCGCGGCCCTTCAGGTCGCGCACGATGTCGAGCAGGATGCGCGTTTCGGACGCGCTCAGCGACGACGACGGTTCGTCGAGGATCAGCAGCTTCGCGCGCTTGTTCAGCGCCTTCGCGATCTCGATCAGCTGCTGGTGGCCGCCGCCGTAGTTCATCACCGGCTGCGCGACGTTGATGGAGTCGATCCGCAGTTCGTGCAGCAGCGCCTCGGCACGCTGCACCATCGCCGCATAGTTCATGCGCCCGCCCGGCAGCGTGATCTCGTTGCCGAGAAAGATGTTCTCGGCCACCGACAGCTCGGGCACGAGCATCAGTTCCTGGTGGATGATCACGATGCCCGCGCGCTCGGTGTCGCGCACGCCGGACGCGACGAGCGGCGCGCCCTCCCAGCGGATCTCGCCCTCCCACGTGCCGTGCGGATACACGCCCGACAACACTTTCATCAGCGTCGATTTGCCCGCGCCGTTCTCGCCGCACAGCCCCACGCACTCGCCGGGCCGCACCACCAGGTCGATGCCGTCGAGCGCTTTCACGCCGTCGAATTCCTTGACGATGCCGCGCATCGTCAGCAAGGGTTCGGTCATTCGCTCATGCCTCGCAGTGTGCGCGCGGACGCACCGGTGGGCCGCCCGCGCGCCGCGCCGTTACTGGCTCGCCAGCTGCGCCTGGGTATAGAAGCCGTCCTTCACGACGACGTCGACGTTGCGCTTGGTCAACAGCGTCGGCTGCAGCAGCACCGTGTCGACCTTCTTCTTGCCGTTGTCGTATTGCGCGTTGAACGCCGGTTTCGTGCCCTTCGCGAGATCCACCGCGAGTTTCGCCGCTTCGCTCGCGATCAGCTTGAGCGGCTTGTAGACGGTCATCGTCTGCGTGCCGGCGATCACGCGCTTGACCGCCGCGAGATCCGCATCCTGCCCGGACACCGGCACCTTGCCGGCCAGGTGCTGCGCGGCGAGCGCCTGGATCGCGCCGCCGGCGGTGCCGTCGTTCGACGCGACGATCGCGTCGATCTTGTTGTTGTTCGCGGTCAGCGCATCCTCGACGATCCGCAGCGCGGTCGACGCGCTCCACTCCGGCACCCACTGCTGGCCGACGACCTTGATGTCGCCGCGATCGATCGCCGGCTTCAGCACCTTCAGCTGCCCTTCGCGCAGCATCTTCGCGTTGTTGTCGGTCGGCGCGCCGCCGAGCAGGAAATAGTTGCCCTTCGGCTTCGCGTCGACGACGCCCTGCGCCTGCAGTTCGCCGACCTTCTCGTTGTCGAACGAGATGTAGGCATCGACGTCGGCGTCGAGGATCAGCCGGTCGTACGACACCACCTTGATGCCGGCCTTGCGCGCTTCGGCGACCACGTTGCCGAGCGTCTTCGAGTTGAACGGGACGATCACGATCACGTCCACGCCGCGCGAGATCAGGTTCTCGATCTGCGAGATCTGCCGCTCCTCGCTCGCGTCCGCGGACTGCACGGACACCTTCGCGCCGAGCTTCGTCGCGGCCGCCACGAAATAGTCGCGGTCGCGCGACCAGCGCTCGACGCGCAGGTCGTCGATGCAGAAGCCGATTTCAGGCTTGTCCTTGCTCGCATGCGCGAGCGGTGCGCCCAGTGTCAGGATCGCCAGCGCAGCGGCGCCGGCAAGCGAGCTCAATACCGTACGACGTTTCACGGATTTCATGTCTCCATTCCTCTCTTTATTGGACTACTCCACGAACGCCGGGCAGCCGCCGAAGCCGGTCGCCCATCGTCTTGCCACCGCGCGGCACGGCTTCGTGCGGCGTGTCACGCGCCCGTCACGCGCCTGTCGCAAACACCGGTTCGAGCGCCCGATACAGCGCGCGAAACGTCGGCCGCCGCGCGTCGCGATACCACGCGTGGCGTGCCATGTCGGGCTCCCGTACCGCGACGACGGGCGGCTGCGGGCACACCGCGTCGAGCGGCGCATCCGGTTCGAGCGCGAGATGCGCGAGCCGCGCGGCGCCGAGCGCCGGGCCGACTTCGCCGCCCGCGCGCAAGGTCAGCGCGCGGCCGCTCAGGTCGGCCAGCATCTGCGTCCAGTACGCGCTGCGCGAGCCGCCGCCGATCACCGTGATGCTGTCTGGCGCGAGCCCGGCCGCATGCAGCGCGTCGATCCCGTCGAGCAGCGCGAAGCCGACGCCTTCGAGCGTCGCGTTCGCGAGATCCGCGCGCCGCGTATCGGGCGTCATCCCGTAGAACACGCCCTTCGCATTCACGTCGTTGTGCGGCGTGCGCTCGCCGCTCAGGTAAGGCAGGAACCACGGGCGCTCCGCGCGTGCGTTCGCTTCCGCGTCGGCGAGCAGCGCGGCAACGCCGTCGTAGCCAGCCAGTTGCGCGGTGAAATCGACGCAGCCGGCCGCGTTCAGCATCACCGACATCAGGTGCCAGGTGCGCGGCAACGCGTGACAGAAACTGTGAACCGCCGATTCGGGATTCGCGCGGAAACCGTCCGACACCGCGAAGTAGACGCCCGACGTACCGAGCGACAACAGTGCGTCGCCGGGCCGCACGATGCCGACACCCACCGCGCCGGCCGCGTTGTCGCCGCCGCCCGCGACGACCGGGATCTCGCGCAACCCGAGCGCACGTGCGACGGCCGGCAGCAGCGTGCCGGTGATGCGGTTGCCCTCGAACACGGCGGGCATCTGCGCGCGCGACAACCCGCATGCGGCGAGCAGCGTGTCGTCGTAATCGCGCTTCGCGACATCGAGCCACAGCGTGCCGGCCGCATCCGACGGATCGGTCGCGAACGCGCCGGTCAACCGGTAACGCAGATAATCCTTCGGCAGCAGCACATGGGCGATCCGCGCGAATACGTCCGGCTCGTGCCGGCGCACCCACAGCAGCTTCGGCGCGGTAAAACCCGGCATCGCGAGATTGCCGGCGACGGCGCGCAGCGTGGGCGCGAGCCGCTCGAGTTCCGCGCACTCCGCATCCGCGCGGCCGTCGTTCCACAGGATCGCGGGGCGCAGCACGTCGCCGCGCGCATCGAGCAGCGTCGCGCCGTGCATCTGCCCGGTCAGGCCGAGCGCATCGATGGTGCGCGGATCGATGCCGGCCGCGCGCGCATCGGCAATCAGCCTGTGGATGGGCTGCGGCGGCATCGCGATGGCGTCGGGCCCGCTGATCGGCGGCCTGCTGATCCACCTGTCCGGGTGGCGCAGCCTCTTCTTCG
>NZ_ASSI01000216.1:0-5579 GCF_000466765.1 Burkholderia sp. AU4i
CCCTGCACGAGATACGCGCCGCGCGCGACCACCGGATCGGTGTACGGCGCCGCGTCGAACGGCTTCGGCGTCGGGGCGAACATCTTGCGCCAGATCGTAAGCGGCCAGCGCATCGACAGCGGCCACACGATGTCGACCGCACGGTTCTCGTGCTCGACGGGTGCGACGCCGTGCATGAAGTACGCGTACAGCGCCTTCATGTCGTCGTCGGTCAGGCGCGCGTACGACGGGAACGGCATGGCCGGATACATCGTGTCGCCGTTCTTGCGCACGCCTTCGCGCACCGCGCGCGTGAAGTCCTCGTAAGTCCAGCCGCCGAGGCCCGTCTTCGGGTCCGGCGTGATGTTCGTCGAATAGATGCCGCCGATCGGCGTGTCGAATTTCAGCCCGCCCGCGAACGGCTTGCCGCCGCTCGCGGTATGGCACGCGATACAGTCGCCCGCGCGCGCGAGGTATTCGCCGCGCTTGATCAGGTTCGCGTCGGCGGACCGGGCCGCGGGCGCAGCCGCCGGGCCGGAAGCCGCCGCAGGCGCAGCCGGCTGCGCAAACGCCGTCGCGCCTGCGAAGCCGAGCGCGGCCCAGGCCGCGCCGGCCGCCAGCGCGCGCGACATGCGGCGCGCGACGTTGTGGTTCATCGTCCTCTTCATACGGTCACCAGCGGAGCGGGATTTTTCAGGTATTGCTCGCGGATCGCACGTGCCGACCAGTAGGCCAGCGCCGCGATGATCCCGGTCGGGTTGTAGCCGATGCCCTGCGGCAGCGCCGATGCGCCCATCACGAACACGTTGTGCACGTCCCAGCACTGCAGGTAGCGGTTCAGCACGCTCGTCTTCGGGTCGGTGCCCATGATCGCGCCGCCGACGAGGTGGGTCGTCTGGTATGCGCGCGAATCGAAGTGCTTGCCGAACTCGCGCGTCGACACGCCGATCGCCTTCGGCCCCATCGCCTCCGCGATCTTCTTCATCTGCCCGGTCACGTACTGCGCCATCTTGATGTCGTTGTCCTTCCAGTCGAAGGTCATCCGCAGCAGCGGCTGGCCGTACGAATCGCGATAGGTCGGATCAAGGTCGAGGTACACGTCGCGGTACGACATGTTGGTGCCGTGCGCGTCCATCGAGATCGTGTGCGCGTAGTTGTCCTTGACCGCCTTCTTCCACGCCGAGCCCCACTGCGGCGTACCGGGCGGCGTCGCGATGCCGCTGATCGGCTTCACGCCGGCCTGGTTCACCCACAGCGGCGAGCCGCCGACGAAGCCGAGCGGGCCGTGGTCGAAGTTGTCCGCGTTGAAATCGTCCACCGCGACGCCGTTGCCGCCCGCGCCGATGAACGGATTCGTGTAGGTGTCCTTGTCGAAGAACGCCTTGATCGTCGACAGGTTCTGGTACGCGAAATTGCGGCCCACCACGCCTTCGCCCGAGATCGGGTCGTACGGCTTGCCGATGCCCGACAGCAGCAGCAGGTGCACGTTGTGGTACTGGAACGCGGCCACGATCACGAGATCCGCCGGCTGGTGCACTTCACGCCCGGCCGGGTCGACATAGGTCACGCCCGTCGCGCGCTTCTTCGTGTCGTCGAGGTCGACGCGCAGCACGTGGCACTTCGAGCGCAGCTCGAAGTTCGGCGCCTGCTTCAGCGCGGGCAGGATGTTCAGGTTCGGCGACGCCTTCGAGTACATGTAGCACGCGTAACCGCTGCAATAGCCGCAGAAGTTGCACGGGCCCATCTGTACGCCGTAAGGGTTCGTGTACGGGCCCGACGTGTTCGCCGACGGCAGCCGGTACGGATGCAGGCCGAGCGACTTCGCGGCATCGGAGAAGCGCTGCGCAGAATACGTGTTGAGCTGCGCGGGCAGCGGGAAGTTGTCGCTGCGGTTCGCTTCGAACACGTTGCCGTCGCCGACCACCTTGCCGCCGACCTTGTACGCCTGCCCCGACGTGCCGAACACCTTCTCCGCGAAATCGAAATGCGGCTCGAGCTCGTCGTAGGTCACGCCGGTGTCCTGGATCGTCATCCCTTCGGGGATGAACTTCTTGCCGTAGCGCTCTTCATAGTGGCTGCGCAGGCGCAGCTCTTCCGGCGTGATCCGGAAATGCACGCCCGACCAGTGCAGCCCCGCGCCGCCCACGCCTTCGCCCGGCAGGAACGCGGCGAGCTGCCGGTACGGCAGCGCGGTGTCCTGCAGCCCGTGGCGGATCGACACCGTCGTCTTCGACAGGTCGAGGAACAGCTTCTTGCGGATGTTGTAGGTCAGCTCGTCGATCGTGTTCGGATACGCGCCGTCCGGATAGGTGTCGCGATACTCGCCGCGCTCGAGCGCGACCACGTTCAAGCCCGCTTCGGTCAGTTCCTTCGCGAGAATCGCGCCGGTCCAGCCGAAGCCGACGATCACCGCATCGACATGCGGTTTTTTCTCTGCGGCCATCAGCTGCGCTCCCCGTTGATCGAGACGGGGCCGTACGGATAGGGCTTGCCGCTCTGGTTGACGAAATCCATGAAGTCCGCGCGTGCGCCGGGAAAACCGATCATCTTCCACGCGGCCATGTCGTGATTGCCGCCATGCACCGGATCGCAGAAATAGCCTTCGCGCGTGTTCTGCAGCAACTGGCCGAAGAACACGCCGGGCGGCACGTCGTCGATCTGCGCGCCGCTCTTCTCCAGCGCGCCCAGCACGGTATCGCGCGTCGGCGCGTCGAGCTCCGCGAACGCCTTGCCGTGGGTCTTCTCGCAATAGCGGTTGACCGCCGCGATACCGAGCCGGTAGATGTCGCGCGGCACCAGCTTCAGCTGGTAACCAAGCTCGGGCACGCCTTGCTGGAACGGCCCCTGCATGTACCAGGTCGCGCCGTGCGCATACGGCGTCTCCATCTGGCGGTCGATGAATTCGGGCACGCCCGATTCGAGCGCGCCGGGGCCTTCGGCGTCGGCCGGAATCAGCCGGTCGACGGCGGCCTGGACGAACGCCCATTCCTTCGCATCGAAGAAAGTCGGCTTGTACGGGGCGCGTTCGGCGCCGGCCGATGCACCGGGCGCGTTGCCGGTCGTCGCGGAAGGCGACGACGAGCGCAGGTCGCAGCCGGCGACCGACGCGATCGGCACGAGCGCGACCGACGTGCGCAGGAAACGGCGGCGCGAGTTGGGTTTGTCAGGTGACGTGGACATGGTCGGATGTTGATCGTTGGGGATCTCGGGGCCCGGACGCGCGCACTCCGCATGCGGCATGCCCGGCATGGCAGCCTCGCCGCAATCGGCTGGCCGTCCTGTTCTTTCGTCTGTTGCGAACCACCTCGATGCAGGCGCCGCCCATGCAATGCGCGGCGGCGCCTTCATGCGGCCGCGCGTCGCGCCGGTTCAGGCTGCGCTGCACGGATCGGCTTCTTTGTGAGCCTTATCGTCTGACAAATACCGGCATCTGCCCGCATCTGCCCCTCATCGCTCATGACCCTCATTCAACTTAGACGTCGCGTTTGCCGACAGCAAGCGCAACGTGCACGACCCTCTTTCGGGCCCGGCGACAAGTGCCGCGAATTATATATGGAACCGGTTCCATTCAAAGGTACGCCAATGCAATTCAATGCATCGAAAATCGCAACAATTGAAAAGTCCGGAAGCCGGAACGCGAAAGGATTCGCGCGATTACCCGCTGACGCGGGCGTCAGGCAAAGGATTGTCGTGTGTCGGGTTTCGCGGAAGGCTGTGGCTTTCCAGCCACGCGGCGCACCGGTGCGTGCCGGTTTGCATCGTACTCTGGTAGCCTCCGCGTCTCATGAGACCACATAAGAATGAACTGCCGACGGCCGACGCGACCCGCATCAGCCGAACCCTCAGCTACCTGCTGCGCCACGCGCCGCAAACGATCGGGCTGCGGCTCGACCCGGAAGGCTGGGCCGACATCGACGAACTGATCGCCGGCATCGCCCGCCTGGGGCATCCCATCGATCGCGCGACGCTCGAAACCGTCTGCGCGACCAACGACAAGCAGCGCTTCGCCCTCTCCGACGACGGCCGACGCATCCGCGCGGTACAAGGCCATTCGACGCCCGTCGTGCAGCGCAACTATCCGGCCGCGCAACCGCCCGAGCGCCTATATCACGGCACCGCGACGCGCTTCCTGGATTCGATTCGGGCGCAAGGGCTGATACCCGGTGCCCGTCATCACGTGCATCTGTCGCCGGACATCCGGACCGCGCTGGCCGTCGGCACGCGCTACGGCGTGCCCGTGATTCTCGAGGTCGATGCGCAGCGCATGCATCGGCAAGGCCACACGTTCTTCGTCGCCGAAAACGGCGTATGGCTGACGGATACCGTGCCGGCGGAATACCTTACGGAACGGGAAGCGCCTAAGCGCTGAAACGCGCGTTCACCGCGGCCAGAACATCGACGCGATGGACAGCGCCAGCGCCGCGCACAGCGGCGAGTAATACAGCGTGTCCATCCGTGCGAAACGCGACCCGCGAATCCGCTTGAAGAAGCCGACGTAACGGAAATCGCCAACGGCCCGCACCGCGAAGATCAATGCGAGCGCAACGACCGCGAACGAGATCGCGCCGGGATACGGGTTCGGCCCCAGCCAGCCGGCACGCGCGGCAACCACGCACGCGCCGCCCAGCAATGCCGCCGCGACGGCGAGCGTGCCGATGGCGGTCGGCCGCAGCAGCGGCTCGCCGTCCTGCTCCGGAATGGCCGCACGCTTGCCGCGCCGCCCGCCCAACGCCCAGTACACGTGAATGAGCGCGATCGCGCAAAGCGTCGGCACGCTGAAATACGCCCCGGTCATGTCGGTCAATGCCCTCGTCTCGTTGTGTCGTTATCTCGACGTGCTGCCGGCGAAGCGCCGGCGCGCGGCCCCGGGCCGCGACACCCGTGACGATACCGAAACCCGGCAGCCCCTGCATTGCGACCTCCGGTCGCAACCCGCCACGACCGATGTTGCAACGCAGTGCGCGCGGGCCGGCCGCTTGACTTCCCTCCGCGCACCACTACCCTGTTATTCCAGTACCGCGGTCGATACGCATCCGCGCGATCGGCCGCACGGCGCACCTGCACGACAACGATAACGAAGGCCATGGAGGCGACTCATGCTGATCGGCGTGCCGAAGGAGATCAAGAACCACGAATACCGTGTCGGCCTCACGCCGGCCGGCGCACGCGAACTCACTCGGCACGGCCACCGCGTGCTGGTGCAGCGCGGCGCGGGCACCGCGATCGGCCTGCTCGACAACGACTACACGGCCGCGGGCGCATCGCTCTGCGACGGTGCCGACGAAGTCTTCGCGCGCGCCGACATGATCATCAAGGTCAAGGAGCCGCAGCCGGCGGAATGCGCGATGTTGCGGCGCGGGCAGATCCTCTACACGTACCTGCATCTCGCGCCCGATCCCGGACAGGCCGCAGCACTCGTGAAGTCCGGCGCCGTCTGCATCGCCTACGAAACCGTGACGGGCCCGGGCGGCGGCCTGCCGCTGCTCGCGCCGATGAGCGAGGTGGCCGGGCGCATGTCGATCCAGGTCGCGGCGACCCACCTCGAAAGCCCGCGCGGCGGGCGCGGCGTGCTGATGGCCGGTGTGCCCGGCGTGCCGGCC
>NZ_ASSI01000217.1:0-19890 GCF_000466765.1 Burkholderia sp. AU4i
GGCCGGCTCGCGGATCGCGGGCGCGGCGAAGCGACGACCGGCGCCGCGCTCGCGCTGCTCGCGTGCTCGTGGCTGCCGCTCGCGTTCGGCGATTCGTCGATTGCATGGCTGGTGGTCGGCATCGTGCTGCTCGACGTCGGCGGGCAGGCCGTCCACGTCGTCAACCAGAGCATGATCCTCGGCACGCGGCCCGATGCGCACGCGCGCCTCGTCGGCTGCTACATGCTGTTCTATTCGGCCGGCAGCGGGCTCGGCGCGATTGCATCGACGATGATGTATGCGCGCGCCGGATGGACGGGCGTCTGCGTGCTCGGCGCGGTCGTGAGCGTGGCGGCGCTCGGCGTCTGGGCCGCGACGCTCAGGCGCACGTGACGCGTGCCGGCGTCGCGCATCGGATAGGGAGAACGAGCCGGCCCTGCGCAGGCGGCCGGCACGCGAACCGGCCGCGCATGCGCGCCGGTTCGGCTTCCCGTTCGGCGCGCCGATTGCGCGCCACGGGCGCTCAACCTGCCGCCCGGATCGCCTCTTCGTACACGCCGGCCACGCGCCGCGCGATCACCGCGTTGTCGAAATGATCGCGTGCATAGCGCTTGCACGCGGCCTCGTCGGGCAGCGTGATCGCGCCCGACAGCGCGGCACCGAGCCCTTCCGCGATCGCGTCCGCGCCGGTGGACGGCAGCACGAGATCGTCGGACAGCCCGGCCACCGCCTCCGGCAGCCCGCCGACCGGCGTGACCAGCACGGGCGTGCCGGACGCGAGCGATTCGACGGTGATCAGCCCGAAGCCTTCGAGCGCGACCGTCGGCACGACGCTGACCGTCGCCGCGCGGTACAGCGCGGCGAGATGGTTGTCCGGCACGAAGCCGAGCAGCTTCACGTTGTCCTGCAGGCCTGCCGCATCGATGCGCTGCTGCAGTTCCTCGCCGATCTTGCCCTTGCCGGCGATCAGCAGCAGCACGTCCGGGTGACGGTGCTTGAGGAGGCCGATCGCGTCGATCAGGTCCTCCAGCCCCATGCGCCGCACGAGCCGGCGCACGGCCAGCACGATCGGCCGGTCCTGCGGCAGTTGCAGCTTGTGCCGCGCCTCGGCGGGCGTGAGCGGCGTGTCGAACTGCGCAGTATCGACGCAACCGGGAATCACGCGCACACGCGACGGATCGATCCCGTAGCGGTTCGTCAGGATCTGGCCGAACGCCTGCGACAGCACGATCAGCCGCGACGAACGCGTATAGACGGCCTGCTCGAGATAACGCTTCGCGCGCTGGCCGAGCGACGCGGCGCCCTCGACCTGGCTTTCGTCGGCCCACGGCCCCTGGAAGTGCGACACCTGCGGAATCCCGCGCGTGACGTCGAGGCCCGGGAACGTGTACAGCGCGAAGTGCGACGAGATCACGTCCGGCCGCTCGCTGCGGATCTCCTCGCGCAGCGCGCGCCGCGCGGCGAGCATGCGGCGCGCGAGCGGCTCGGATGCGGGGCCGAAGCCCTGGATCGCGCCGCCCGTGTCGTCGGCGACCTTCTGCGAGCCGGCGACGAGCCCGCGCACCTCGACGCCCGCGCCCGGCAGCGCGCCGACGAGCGAGTAGTACATCCGGTCGAGGCCGCCCGCGCGTTCGGGGAACCAGTGCATGCCGATCTGCAACGATTTGATCGGCCGGGAAGAGTGGGACATTACGATTGCTCCTGCGTCACTGCATGCTCGACCCGCTCGAAGGCGGACGGCTGCGTGGGTTGGCCGATGCGCCGGTAGAGCGCGACATACTGGGCGCCCATGTGCGCCCAGCCGAAACGGGTCATCAATTCGCGGGCCGCGTCGCCCATCGCGCGGCACGTGTCACGCGACGCCGCGAGCGAGCCGATCGCCTGCGCGAGCGCGGCTGGATCGTCCGGGTCCTCCAGCACGATCCCGCATTCGCGCGTGATGATTTCCGCGCCGCCCGCCGTACGCGCGGTGACGACCGGCAGCCCGGCCGCCATCGCTTCCAGCAGCGACAGGCTCATCGCTTCGTAGCGCGACGGGAACACGTAGGCGTCGACCGAGCGCATCAGCGTCGGCATGTTTTTCACGAGGCCGAGGAAATGCACGCGCGCATCGATGCCGAGCGCGCGCGCCTCTTCCGGATACGGGCTGCCGGGCAGATAACCGGCCACCGCCAGGTGCACGTTCGCGGGCAGCTTCGTCAGCGCCTTCAGCACCGTGCCGAGGTTCTTGCGCGGCGTGCGCAGGTCGCCGACGAACAGCAGCAGGAACGCGTCGTCCGGCAGCTTGAACGCCGCACGGTCGGCCTGCGCACCGGCGAACGCGCTGCCGTCGACGCCGTTGTAGATCACGCTGATCTTGCGGCTGTCGATGCCGAGCCCGGCGATCTCGTCGGCCACCTTCTGCGACACGGCGGTGATCGCGCGCGACCGCTTGTACGCCCAGCGCTCGAGCGTGGTGTTCACGCGCGTATAGACATACTGATAGGCCGACCACAGCCCCTTCGTCGGCCCGAACGGATAGTACGGACTCTTGAACCAGCCGCCGTGCACGAAGTGCGCGGTATTGACGTCGGCCTTGATCCACGAGATGAAGCCGTTCACGTGCAGCACGTCGTATTCGCTGCGGTGCGCGCGCAGCCAGGCCGCGCTCTTCAGCGCGAACACCTGCTGCTTGACGAGATTCGACGGCCAGAAGCCGCCGACCTTCACCGGCACCCAGCGCACGCGCGGGTCGTCCAGCAGCTCGGGCGCGACGTGCGACGCGACCAGCGTGACCTCGTAGTTCTCGGCCAGCGCCGCGCGCGCGATTTCGTAATTGACACGGCCCTGGCCGTCGTTATGTCGCACGACGTGCGTGACGATCGCGATTCTCAATGGTCGCCTCCCCGTGAATGCGCGGCGGCCAGCAGGCGTTGTGCCTTTTGCCAGTGCGCCGCGGCTAGTATCGAAAAAATGGCTGTGAACATCAGCAGACCGCCCGTGCCGATCAGCGAGTTCGTGAACACGAGCATCGCGAAGGTCGACAGGCACAGGCTCAGGCATGCACCGACGAACTTGTCGTTGCGCAGCTTGAATGCCGCGCGCAGCGTGCGGCCGAACAGCATCACGACGCCGGAGAGATACAGCAGCGTGCCGGGCCAGCCGAGCACGAACGGCACGTTCATCACGCCGCTGTCGAAGCTGCCGTACTTGCCGAGCTCGCCGCTGTCGCTCGACAGCTTCGTGGATGCACCCGTCGCGCCCATCCCCTCGCCGGCGACGTCGGTGAACGCCGTCTGCGCGAAGGTGGCGTAGAACTTGTTGCGGTCGTCGTAGCTGCGGTCGTCCTTCAGGTTCGTGATCGACTGCAGACGCGCGCCGAGACGGTCGGCCACCGGCCCGACGGTCAGGAGCGGCACGCACAGCCCGACCAGCACGACGCCGCTGATCAGGATCCGCATCCGCACGCGGTTGCTCGACTGCACGAGCTGGATCGCGAGCGCGATCACCCAGCCGCCCCAGGTCGAACGCACGAGACACAGCGCGAACGACACGAAGCCGGCCGCGCCCGCGAACCAGCGGATCTTCTGCGGCGCGGCGAACACGAACACCAGCGCGCCCATGATCGCGAACGCGAACGGCCCGGACGAATTCATCGTGCTGAACACGCGCACGCCGTACGGCACCGGCTCGCCCTGCGAACCCATGTCGGAGCCGATCATCCACAGCACGTCCCACTGCGGCATCACGAAGTACTGCACGACGCCGTACAGGCCCATCACGAGCATGCCCCACATGAACGTGGACAGCAGCACGTCGCGGTATTCGGGATAGTCGCGGGCGTTGACCATGATGTGAAAACCGATCAGCACCGGGTACACCCAGTTCGCGAGGTCGTAGGTCGCGGCCATCACGCCGCTCGACACGATCCCGACGAGGTACGCGTACGCGAGCCCGAACAGCATCAGCAGGATCGGGATTCCGCGCCGCTGCGCGAGCACGCGGTAATGCCGGATCAAGCCCAGGCCGGCGATCATCGTCACCGCGAGCGGCGCGACCTGGATCAGGCTCGTCGGCGTGAACGCGCCCTTCGACCAGTCGGCGAGACGCCGCACTTCCGGGCTCAGGAACCACACCCACCACATGAAGCCGACGTAGCGCGCCGGACTCTTGAAATACAGCCAGACGCCGACCGCGATGGCCAGCACCGGAAACGCGAGCGTCAGCACCTTGCCCTGGTGAATGGCAATCAGCGCGGCGGTGAAGGACCACAGCCCGGCCTGCCCGACCCAGTGCTTCCGCTCGGGCAGCCAGCTGCGGTGGCGCGACGGTGCGCGTTCGGCGGCAATCGTACTCATCGATCCGCTCTCACCGCGACGACGGACGCGAATCCGCGAGCGGCATCGCGAGGCCCGCCGCCGCCGGCGTCCGGCGCCGGCGCAGCATGTCGCGCGTGATCCGCACGTGCTGCTCGGCGAACGCCTGCGTGGTCAGGTCGCGCTCGCGCAGGCACGCGGCGGCGGCGCGCGCGCAGCCCAGCGCCGCGACCGGATCGGCCGCGAAGCGATCGGCGGCCTGGCGCATCGCCTGCGCGTCGAAGGCCGGCACGTAGGCGGCCGTATCGTGCGGGAAGTAGTCGCTGAGGCCGCCGACGTCGGACACGATCATCGGCTTGCCGACCGCGGCCGCCTCGAGCATCACGGTGATGCCCGACGCGTGGAAATTCGGCCGCAGCGGCACGACGATCACGTCGGCCCATGCGTACAGTTCATGCTGCTTCGCGAGCCCCGACGCCGAGCCGATCTTCACGTTCGGCGCATGCCACTCGCGCGGCACGCGGCGCCGGGTGGCCAGCCGCACGTCGTAGCGCGCATCGCCGCCGAACGCGGCGAGGAACGTGCGCCAGTCGCGGTCGCGGTCGTTGCCGATCGCCGCGATCCGCAGCGGCCGGTTCGGTTGCCATTGCTGCGGCTCGACGATCGGGAAATCCTGCGTGTTCAGCCCGTAGTAGACGAACTCGGCTTCGCGGCCGAGATAACGGCGGCACAGGTCGGCGTTGTCGCGGGCCAGCGTGGTCAGCGCGTCGGCGCGCGCGATCAGCTTGCGGTACAGCCAGCGGCGCGGGCCGCCGAAGCTGCCCCACTTGTCGAACAGCCACACGCTCTGCGCGAGCAGCAGCGGACGTTTGCCCTGCTCGCCGGCCAGCTTCAGGATCAGCGACGCCGCAAGGTGCTCCTGCTCCGTGTGCGTCCAGATCACGTCGGTGTTCAGCAGCGCGGCACGGTTGCGCCATGCATGCACGACGTCGAAGCCGAGCGCCGCCTTCAGCGCGCGGCGCGCGAGGCTGGCGACGCGGCTCTCGCCGCCGTCCTGCGAATAGGTCAGCCGGAATTCGTCGGATTCGGCGTGGTGATAACCGTACAGGCAGCCGATGTTCTCGCCTTTCCGGTAGGTACGCGGATCGG
Organism: Burkholderia sp. AU4i; assembly: GCF_000466765.1. Classification (NCBI taxonomy): domain Bacteria; kingdom Pseudomonadati; phylum Pseudomonadota; class Betaproteobacteria; order Burkholderiales; family Burkholderiaceae; genus Burkholderia; species Burkholderia sp. AU4i. The sequence goes on from NZ_ASSI01000217.1 coordinate 5,424, forward strand.
CGCCGTGGAACAGATGGACATGAACCTTGGTTGCAGTCATTCGAGCCCTTCTCCGGGTTCGGCCGCGCGGCGTTGCGCGCGCGGCTCGTTCAAGACGTCACCGGCGGCATCGCCGCACGGTGGGGGGCAAGGTTCGCGCGGCGGGCATCGCGCGCGCCGCGGCGCACCGCGCGCCAGTGCTCGCGGATCCGCTCGCGCTTCGCCGTATGCAGCGACAGCAGCACGTGCGCGAGGCCCGGGTAGACGCGCGTACCGACCAGCGTCCACCACCACCACGCGATTTCGCGCCGCACGGGCGGCAGGTGCTCGCGCAGGATCAGGTGCAGGTTGTATGCGCCGTTGCTGATCGCATTCAGCGACGCGGCATCGCGCCGGTCGTCGTCGAAGCGTTCCGCCGGAAAATGATCGACCGCGATCGCCGGGTCGTAGACGAGCTTCCAGCCGTTGCGCTGCACGTGCATGCTGAAACCCATGTCGTTGTGCACCTGCGCACCGGCGCCGCGCAGCCGCGTGTCGAAGCGCAGCCGCTCGATCGCGGCGCGGCGGTAGCTCATGTTCGCGCCTTTCAGCATGTCGACTTCGCGCATGCCGCCGACGCCGAGGTGATGGTTGCCGACGATCTTGCCGGACAGCGTGAGCTGGCCGACGAGCTCGCGCGATTCGTCGAGCACGCGGCCCTTCTCGTGCACCCAGTCGCGCCCGCCGACCGCGCCCACGCGCGGGTCGGCCTCGAACGCCGACTCGACGCGGGCGAGCCAGTCGGGATGGGGCGCCGCGTCGTCGTCGGTGATCGCGACGATGTCGCCGTTCGCCGAGTCGAGCCCCTTGTTCAGCGCGGCGACCTGGCCCGGCACATCGACCGGCACGATGCGCAGCGGCAGCGCGCCGCCGACCGCCGGATCGGCGAGCCGTTCGTGCGTGGCATCGTCCTCCGGGCGCGCGACGACGATCACCTCGTCGGGCAGCCGCTGCTGCCGCTGCAGCGCCAGCAGGCAGCGCGCGAGGTCGGCGGGGCGCCGATAGGTCGGAACGAGCACGGAAATTTTCATCGTTGGTTCTCCTGTCGACCGGGCAGGCGGCACGCGCGGCCCGCCCGGTTACGTGCGATTCGGATCAGGCGCTCAGGTATTCATGCACGGCCGCATAACCGCGGCCGTAGCCGCGCGCTTTCGGCGGCACACCGTTGAAGATCCCGCCTTCCAGATCGACGCCCGCGGTACGCAGGCGCTTGATCGCGTCGGCGATCTCGCCTTCGGTATGCATGCCCGAGCGCAGCACGAGGAACGTCGAGCCGGCCATGCGGCCGATGATGGTCGCGTCGGTCACCGCCAGCACCGGCGGCGAATCGATCAGCACGACGTCGTAGCGCTTGCCGAGGCCTTCGAGGTATTGCGGCAGGCGCGTCGACATCAGCAGCTCCGACGGGTTCGGCGGGCGCGTGCCGGCCGAGATGAACGACAGGCCCTGCACCGGCGTCTCGCGCACCGCGTCCTCGAGCGCCGACTGGTCGCTCAGCAGCTCGGACAGGCCCGGCTGCGAGGTGAGGCCGAAGTAGCGGTCGAGCAGGCCGCGGCGCATGTCGGCGTCGATCAGCAGCACGCGCTTGCCCGAATGCGCGAGCAGCACCGCGAGGTTGACCGTCAGGAAGCTCTTGCCGATGCCGGGCGTCGGGCCCGTCAGCACGATCACGCGGTTCTTCGCGTCCATCATCGCGAACTGCATCGCGGTGCGCAGGCTGCGCAGGCTCTCGACGCTCAGATCCTTCGGACGCAGGCTCGCGAGGATCGGCCGTGTGCGGCTGCCGCCCTTCTCGGCCGCCGCGTCGAGCTTCACCTGTTCGGCGCTTTGCGGCACCAGCCCGTACAGCGGCAGGTTGAACGTGCGCTCGATGCGGTCGGGGTCCTCGATGCCCTGGAACAGGTTGCGGCGCAGGAACACGACGCCGGTGCCGAGGATCAGCCCGAGGAACACCGCGGCCGACAGGATCAGCACCTTCTTCGGCTTGACCGGGTCGCCCGGACGCAGCGCGGAGTCGACGAGGTGGATGTTGCCGCCCGTGCCGGCCTTCTGCACCGACAGCTCCTGCACGCGGTTCAGCAGCAGCACGTAGATGTCCTCGGCGACCTTCGCGTCGCGCTGCAGCTGGACGGCCTTCACTTCGGTGGCCGGCAGGCTGCGGAAGCGGTTGCTGAACTTGTCCTTCTCGCCCTGCAGCTCGGCGAGCTGCTGCTTCGCGGCGATCACCATCGGGTGCGAATCGGTGAAGCGCTGCGCGAGCGACGCGAGCTGCAGGCGCTGCGCGGCGATCTGCTGCTCGTACTGCACGCTGCCCTCGAGGTAGACCTTCGCCTCGTCGCTCGCGTTGATCGAGCCCGACGTGCGCTGGTACTGCGTCAGCGCGGCTTCCGCCCGTTCGAGGTCGGCCTTCAGGCGCGGTTCCTCGCCCTTCAGGAAGTCGAGCATCTTGGTCGCTTCGGCCTGCTTCGCGACCACGTGCTGGTTCAGGTACGACTGCGCGAGCGCGTTCGCGATCGCGGCGGTCTGGTCCGGGTCCTTGCCTTCGAGCGAGATCTGCACGACGCCCGTCTGCTTGCCCTGCTCGGTCACCTGGATGCCGGCCTGGAACCCGCTGATCGCGTCGAGATCGTTGTAGCGGACCACCGTGAACTGCGTGCCGGGGCGCGCGACGAGCTTCGACACGAGCAGCGTCACGCCGCCGCCCTGCGTCGATTCGCCGACCTGGCCCGACAGCAGCCGCGTGCCGTTCTGGTCGACGAGCGAATAGGTGCCGTTCGGGCCGGCCGTCAGCGTCAGCTTCTTGCCTTCGAGCGCGGGCACGACGCTGATCGAATCGACGTCGGCGACTTCACCGCCCCATGCATACGATTTCAGGCCGAGCCACGGCCGCGACGGCGTGCCCGGTGTCGCGACACGCGCGGCGAGGCTGCCGATCAGCGGCAGCGTCTTCGGCACGACCGAGAAATTCAGCTTGAACTGGTCGACCACCGGCGCGACGACGCCGCGGCTCTTGATGATCTCGATTTCCGCGTCGGTCTGCGCCTGCTGCGGACCGCTGTTGATCGTCGCGCCGGTCTGCGTCTGCGTGAGCGCCTGCGACGTGTTGTCGTTGCTCTCGACCCGCACGTGCACGTCGGCCTGGTACACCGGCTTCGCGACGTAGCAGTAGAGGCCGGCGAGCGCGACGACCGTCACCGCGATGCCGAGCAGCAGCCAGATGTCGTCCATGATCACCTGGAGCAACTGGCCGAGGACGACGTCCTCTTCCTCGGTTTTCACGGACAGATCCGCGTAGGAGTGTTTCGCTTGCGTGTTCACCATTCGTTCCCGCTTGAGTGGTGCCGGGGCGGAGGTGCCGCCCCGGCGGGCTATCAGCGCGTGATTTGCCGCATGTAGAAGATCGTCTGGATCGTCGGCAACACCTGCTGCAGCACACGGTTGAACTGCACCGAGCTGGCCGTGCTGACGTAGACCACGTCGAGCGGCTGAAGCGGGAAGCGGCTCGACAGCATCAGCGCATCGGGCTGCGTCATGTCGAGACGGAACACTTCAGGCTTCGTCGGGTTGTCGCGCATGCCGCGCATCACGTAGATCTTGCGCGGGTTCGCATCGGTGTCGAGGATGCCGCCGCCGGCCGTCAACGCGTCGGCGATGGTCAGCTTGCCCTTGAGCATCGGCACCGTGACCGGCGTCTTGACCTCGCCCATGATGAACACGCGGCTGTCGCTGCGGTCCGGCACGTTGATGATGTCGCCCTGCTGCAGCATCACGTTCTGCCGCACGTCGCCGCGGTCGAGCACGCCGTTCGCGTCGAGCGTGTAGAGCTTGCCGTCGCGCGTCAGGCGCACGCGCTGCAGATCGGCATCGGTCGTCGAGCCGCCCGAACGCGAGATCGCGTCGACCAGCGTCAGCGGCACGTCGCTCATCGCGAGCGGGCCCGGCGTCTTCACCTCGCCGGTCACCTGCACCTTCTGGCTGCGGAACGACAGCACGCGCACGTCGAGCTGCGGATTCTTCACATAACGCGCGAGTCGCGTGGCCAGCTCGTCACGGGTCTGCGCGATCGTCTTGCCCGCCACGTGGATGCGGCCGACGAACGGGAAGAAGATCGTGCCGTCGGCGGCCACCGTCTGGCCATAAGGATCGGCCTGGCCCGGCAGCGACGACGAATAGGGTTGCTGCAGCGCGCCCGCGATCGTCTGCGTCGTGTTGCCGCCGCTCGAGAACGACTGGCCCTGCGGCGTCGTCAGCTCCGGGTGGTCCCAGACGGTGACGCCGAGGATGTCCTGCGGCCCGATGCGGTACACGTATTGCGACGGATCGGTATAGCGTCCGGGCGGCAGCGGATGATCGACCTGCGCTTTCTGCAGCTGGTCCATCACCACTTTGGCGTCGATGTAATGAACCGGATAGGTCTCGGCCGCTTGCTGCCGGCCTTCGTCCTTCAGGTTCGACGAGTCGAGGTAGTTGCCGGGCGCGGTTGCACAGGCTGACAGGAAGGTCGTCAGCGCGACGGCAAGCGCCACCGGGCGCATCGGGCGTTTCAGCATAGTTTCTGTAGCCATCCTTGAACCAGACGTTCGATCAGTGAGTAGCTCTCGCGGTAATCGGCCTCGGGGCCGCCGTGCGGGTCGGCAATCTCGGCCCCTTCCCACTTGCCGAGCAGGTGGACCTTGCCGCGCGCGAACGGATCGACCTGTTCGACGGCCGCGATCTGTCCGCGCTCGCTGACGAGAATCAGGTCGGCGTCGCGCACGATCCGGCGCGACAGCCGCCGCGAGCGGTGGGTCGTCGCATCGACGCCCCGCTCGGCGAGCAGCTGCCGCATCACCGGATCGATGCCGTCGCCGTCGTTCGCATGCACGCCGGCCGAATGGAACGTCGGGCGCGGGCCGCCGCGCGACGCGGCGTGCGACTTGAACAGCATTTCCGCCGCCGGGCTGCGGCAGACGTTCGCGTGACAGACGATCAGGATGTTCCGGAACATGGCGTCTCGTAACGAGTGACGGGAAACGGGTTACGCGCTCGCCGGCGCGGTGCCCGGCACACGCGCGGCGACGGCCTGGCGCGAGCCCGGCCGGCCGATCGGGTGGTATTCGATGCCCTGCTCGCTCATCGTCTCCGGCTCGTACAGGTTGCGGCCGTCGAAGATCACCGGCGCTTTCCACAGGCGGCCGAGCGCGACGAAGTCGGGGCTCTTGAAGATCTTCCATTCGGTGACGATCACGAGTGCGTCGGCATCGCGTGCGGCCTGCGCCTCGTCGTCGACGAAGCTCAGGCGCTCGAGCCAGCTCGGGTGATCGGCGAGATCGAGCGCGATCACGCGGCGCGCTTCCTGCTGCGCGACCGGGTCGTACGCGGCGACGCGCGCCCCGCGCGACAGCAGCTCGGCGATCAGCTCGCGGCTCGGCGCTTCGCGCATGTCGTCGGTGTTCGGCTTGAACGCGAGGCCCCAAATCGCGAACGTGCGGCCGGTCAGGTCCTCGCCGAAGCGGGCGACGATCTTCTCGGCGAGCACGCGCTTTTGCGTGGCGTTGACCGACGACACGGCCTTCAGGATCTGCAGTGCCTGCCCGTGCTCGTCGGCCGTGCGGATCAGCGCCTCGACGTCCTTCGGGAAGCACGAGCCGCCGTAGCCGCAGCCGGCATACAGGAAGTGATAGCCGATGCGCGGATCGGAGCCGATCCCGCGGCGCACGGCCTCGATGTCCGCGCCGAAACGGTCGGCGAGGTTCGCCAGCTCGTTCATGAACGAGATGCGGGTCGCGAGCATCGCGTTCGCCGCGTATTTCGTGAACTCGGCCGAGCGCACGTCCATGTACAGCGTGCGTTCGTGGTTGCGGTTGAACGGCGCATAGAGCTTCTTCATCAGCTCGCGCGCGCGCTCGCCCGGCACGTCGTCGTCGCAGCCGATCACGATGCGGTCCGGCCGCGTGAAATCGTCGACCGCCGCGCCTTCCTTCAGGAATTCCGGATTCGACACGACCGAGAACATCTGGTCGCCGCCGCGCTTCGCGAGTTCTTCCGCCACCGCCGCGCGCACGCGCTCGGCCGTGCCGACCGGTACCGTCGACTTGTCGACGATCACCTTGAAGCCGGTCATGTAGCGGCCGATGTTGCGCGCCGCCGCGAGCACGTATTGCAGGTCGGCCGATCCGTCCTCGTCGGGCGGCGTGCCGACCGCGATGAACTGCACGTCGCCGTGCGCGACCGCGGCCTCGATATCGGTCGAGAAGCGCAGGCGGCCCGCCGAGCGGTTGCGCGCGATCACTTCCTTGAGGCCCGGCTCGTGGATCGGCACGCCGCCGTTGTTCAGGATGTCGATCTTTGCCTGGTCGACGTCGAGACAGAACACGTCGTGCCCGATGTCGGCGAGACAGGCGCCGGTGACAAGACCTACGTAACCGCTGCCGATGATAGTCAGATTCATGATGTGTCGGACCTCTTGACCAATGATTCGAAATTCGTAAAACCGCGATGCCTGCGTGGCGCGGCCTCGGTACTCAGTACGCGTTGCTGCCGGTGAAGCCTTTCCAGAGCGTCAGCACGACGATCTTGATGTCGAGCCAGAACGACCAGTTCTGCATGTAGTACAGATCGAGCTTCACGCGTCCCATCATCTTCTCGATCTGGTCGGTCTCGCCGCGAAAGCCGTTGATCTGCGCCCAGCCGGTGATGCCCGGCTTGATCCGGTAGCGGAACATGTAGCCCTTGACGAGATCCTTGTAGATGTCGTCGTGCGCGAGCGCATGCGGGCGCGGGCCGACGACCGACATCTCGCCCTTCAATACGTTGATGAACTGCGGCAGCTCGTCGAGGCTCGTGCGGCGCAGGAACCGGCCGACCGGCGTCACGCGCGAGTCGTTCTTGGTCGCCTGCGTGACCTGCCCGGCCACTTCCTGGTGCACCTTCATCGAGCGGAACTTGTAGATCTCGAACTCGTGCCCGTCGATGCCCTTGCGCTTCTGGCGGAAGAACACCGGCCCGCGCGACGTCAGCTTGATCAGGCCGGCGATCACCACCATCACCGGCGCAAGCGCGGTGAGTGCGGCCAGCGCGAACAGCCGGTCGAACACGAACTTCGGCAGGATCCGCACGTCGGTGATCGGCGACGCCGCGAGGTTGATCGCCGGCACGCCGAGCACCTCGACCACTTCCTGGTTGAAGAACGACAGCGTGCGCACGTCCGGGATGAAGCGGATGTTGACGAAGTCGTGGCGGAACACGGTCACGATCTGGTGAATCCGGCGTTCCTCCGTGATCGGCAGCGTGAGCCACAGCTCGCTGATCGCGCGGCTGCGCACCAGCCACACCAGCGATTCGAACTGCCGCTCGATGCGCACGTCGTCGAGCGCGACCTCGCCCGGCGCTTCGCTTTCGTCGTAGACGCACACCGGGTTGAAACCGGCTTCCGGCCGCGCCCGCATCTGCGCGATCAGCCGCCGCGCCGCCGGCGTACCGCCGACGATCGCGACCGCCTTCAGGTTGTAGCCGCCGCGGCGCAGCTGCCGCAGCACGACGTGCACGCAGGCTTTCGAGCCGGCGAGCAGCGCCATCGTCACGAGCGCCCAGTAACCCAGCCACAGCCGCGACAGGTCGCCCGACTGATGGAAGCTGAAGCTCATCAGGATGCCCGCGAGCTCGACCACGAGCCAGGCGAACGCAACCCGGCCCACCAGCCCGACGAGACGTTTGCCGCGCCACGACTGGTAAATGCCGATGGCCGGAAAGAACACGACGACGAGCAGGCAGTCGAACAGCACCGTCGTGCGCTGCAGGTCGTTGAGCCAGATGCTGCCGCCGTGCAGTGCGGCGGCGATCAGCGCCCCCGCTACGACCATCGCGATATCGATGACTCTCGCCAGCACGCTCAACATGTCTGCTTCCTCTTTGAACAGGCGTTTGCCGAACAGCTCCTCGTGCGACCCGTGCCGCACATTCGATTCAAACGTTGCATGACGCTATTGAAGCGGTAAGAAAATTCCGCCTCAAGCGCACAAGTATTTCGAAAAATAATCGGAAATTCTTGCTGCGTAGTTTTTGAATTAAATCGGCAGCTTTTCCCGAAATGATCACGAATCGGGAATTTTTCGGAAGCTTTACGGTTTCCGCTCACCCTTTGCGGACGGTCAACACCAGCCGATTCACCGATTTATTTTTTACTTTTTTATTTGCACCGGATGCTGGCGAGGAAAATTCTTCCCGGTGAATGCCCGGCGAATATCAGGCAATCGGCCCGGTTTTATTGTCGATTTACTTCATGCTACAACGGCAGGCACTGACTTCAACCGTGGAGAGTGTCAACATGAATGCTCCGGCCGTGGCTGCCGAAACGCGCCATTCCCCTTCCGCCGCACCCGCCGCCGGCACGCGCGTCGCCGTGCAACCGGTGATTCTCGCCGGCGGCTCCGGCACGCGCCTGTGGCCGATGTCGCGCGAGCGCTTTCCGAAACAGCTGATCGGCTTGCTCGGCGAACATTCGTTGCTGCAGTCGACCGCGCTGCGCCTCGACGGCCTGGCGGGCGATCATCCGCTGACCGACGACGTGCTGATCGTATGCGGCGAGGATCACCGCTTCACGACCGCCGAACAGCTGCGCCTGACCGGCAAGTCCGCGTCGATCATGCTCGAGCCGATCGCCCGCGACACCGCGCCCGCGCTGACGCTCGCCGCGCTGCGGCTCGTCGCCGACGGCACCGACGCGATCATGACCGTGATGCCGGCCGACCATGCGGTGGCCGACCTGCCGCGCTTTCACGCCGCGGTCGCGGCCGGCGTGCACTGCGCGAAGCAAGGCCGGATCGCGACGATGGGCATCGTGCCCAAGCACGCGGAAACCGGCTACGGCTACATCCGCGTCGGCGCGCCGCTCGGCGACGCCGCGACGGGCAGCCTCGACGTGCGCCGCCTCGATCGTTTCGTCGAGAAACCGCATCTCGAACTCGCTCAGCAGTACGTCGCATCGGGCGAATACTGGTGGAACAGCGGGATCTTCATCGTGCGCGCATCGGTGTGGCTGAAGGCGATCCGCCAGCTCGAACCCGCGATCTACGCGGCCTGCGAACAGGCCGTCGCCCAGGGCAAGGCCGATGGCGATTTCTTCCGCGTCGATCGCGACGCATTCGCCGCGTCGCCGTCGAACTCGATCGACTACGCGGTGATGGAGCCGCTCGCGAGCCTGCCGCAACTGTGCGAGAGCGTCGTCGTGCCGCTCGACGCGGGCTGGTCGGACGTCGGCTCGTGGGATGCGATCTGGCAGATCTCGGAGAAGGACGAAGCCGGCAACGTCGGCCGCGGCCACGTGCTGCTCGAAGACGCGGAATCGACGTTCGCGCATTCGGAAAGCCGGCTCGTCGCCTGCGTCGGCACGCAGAACCTCGTCGTCGTCGAAACCCCCGACGCCGTGCTCGTCGCGGACAAGTCGCGCGTGCAGGACGTGAAGAAAATCGTCGGGCGCATCAAGGCGCAACGCGGCGCGGAAGCGTCCGATCACCGCAAGGTGCATCGCCCGTGGGGCCACTACGACTCGGTCGACATGGGCGAACGCTTCCAGGTGAAACGCATCGTCGTGAAACCGGGTGCGCGGCTGTCGCTGCAGATGCACCACCACCGCGCCGAACACTGGATCGTCGTGCGCGGCACCGCGCGCATCACGCGCGGCGACGAAACGTTCCTGCTGTCCGAAAACGAATCGACGTACATCCCGCTCGGCGTGTCGCATCGCCTCGAGAACCCGGGCAAGATGCCGCTCGAGCTGATCGAAGTGCAGTCGGGTGCGTATCTCGGCGAGGACGACATCGTCCGCTTCGACGATACCTACGGCCGCCAGTAACACACGTACACGCCCGGGGCGCCGCTTCGACGGCGGCGCCCCGGGCGATGCAGGCATGGAAAGACGAGGCTTCCGAGCGGGCGTCGTGGCACACGACGGCCCGCCCGTTTCACCGGTGCGGCGATCAGCCCACGCGGTACACGTATTCGCGACGCTCCTGCTGCACCGGATCGTTGCGGCTTTCGGACAGCGCGCTCGTGTGACGCTCGGCGATGAAGCGCTTGATGTCCGACTCCGCACGCGCGAGCGCGGACAGGCCGGCCAGCACCTCGCCTTGCGGCGCGCGTGCCGGTTCGTCGCTCGCGCCATGGCGATCGATCCACTGACGTGCCCAGTCGAGCGCGAACTGCTCGGCTTCCTCGGCATCGGTGAAGCGCGGGCCGATCAGGCCCGAACGCTCGACGCGCCGCTCGTCCTGCGAGATCTCGGCCCACGCGCGATACATCAGGTTCTGCACGGGCTGCGCGATGCCGCGGATCGTATAACCGCGATACTCGTCGACTTGCGGTTCGGCCGCGGCGAAGCTCGCCGACGACGCACGCGCATGGCGCAACTCCACCGACCGCGCGCCCGGCACCACGAACGACGCGTCGGACGGCCGCGCTTCGGCGTCGTCCTGGATGGACGACTGCGACGCGCCTTCGCCATCCCAAACGTTTGCGTGCGCGACCGGCAATTGCCACGACTCGGGGTTTTGCCAGAACACGCCGCGCAAGCGATCGTTGTCGGGCACGGGCTCGGCACGGCGTGCGGGCACGACCGGCACCGGCGGCGGCGGGATATACGCGAACGTGCGCCCGCTGAACTGGGTCAGCACGTCGATCATCTGCAGCAGCGTGCCGGACGCCAGCCATTCCTCGTAACGGCGACGGCACGTCGGCCCGGACGGGTAACGACCGGGCAGCTTCGACCAGGCTTCACCGGTCGTCAGGATCCAGAGCACCGCGTTGGCGACGACGCGCGGTTCGGCACGCGGACGCCCACGACGGTTCAGCCGGATGGGTTCATCGGCGATCAGCGTTGAAAGACGAAACCACTCTTCATCGGTAAGCTCATCGAAGAACATAGTAGATCTCTCCACGCAGCCAGGCCGGGGCTGCGATTGGCGGCGCCATCGCGACACATCGCGTCGCGGGGCGGCCAGGTTGCACATTATGCTTATCCGGTGTTGTGCATGCCGGTGCGACACCGCACTTTCACGGTGCCGCCATTCCCGGCAATGGCGCACAAATCACGGTCTCACTCCAATGTGGGAATTTTTGTGCACGAAGCATACCATCCCTAGGGTTTATCTCAATATGACAATGACTTAATGTTACGCACTGAAACAACCTGCCAAGGGTGCGTAATGTATTTATGCTTGAATTTTTTTGCGGGATCTTTATGCCCGACGCTGCAAAGGCCCGTCTGGCGGGGCTCTCCAGCGTATGAAGAATGCCCGCGAATGGGCATTTTCGGGCCGCTCCGCCCCCTGCCGGCAACAATCCCGCGCATTGCTTCCCAACATCGGTAAATCAGGGAAAAAAGCGTAACAAGATATTCACGAATCGGTAAATCATTCAAATTTCGCCGATTTTAATTATCTCCGTGCACAATCTTTTTATTGTTTCTCTGCGAGTGATGAAAGCACGGTGACGCGCGATGCACGTCTTTCGCTGGATGCAAGTTCGTGACGCCTGTTACATCTTCGCGGCGGCAGGCGAGCGATACGCACCGCATCGCGTGCGGAGATCGCGTTTCGGGTCGGAACGGAAAAATGGAAACCGGTGCGCGGGACGCACCGGACGTGCCGGAAGCGCCGCTGACGTGCCGCGGATGCGTCAGCGCAGATCGCCGGCCAGCGATGCGGTCACGTCAGCGTCCACGCGCTGCGCCGGCATCGTGTAGGCCGGGTGATCGCAGCCGATCGACAGCGCCGCCCCGCCCTTGAGCGCCGCGCGCATCGGCGCGTCGAGCTCGAAGCGCAAGAAGTGCACGGCCGACGTCTTCTCGGCGTTGTCGCGCTCGAGATCCTCGTCGGCGATCGCATAAATGCGCGCGTGGCCGTCGACCTGCAGGTACACGCGATCCTCGACACCGATCAGCCGCGCGAGCGCCGCCCGCCGTTCGACCTCGTGCTCATACTCGATCTGCATCGTCGCCTTCAGGTTCGTGCCGTCGGGCACGAGCGGCAGATACGCTTCCAGCTCCCCTTCGATGCCGGCCTGGTCGAAGATCTTCTCGATGTGCAGCATCTCCTGGATCTGATAGCGGATCGTCGTCTCGTCCTCGAACAGGAAGCGCAGGTGGTTGCCGAGGGCTACCGCGCGGCGGCGCTTGTACGCGACGAGCCGCGCGTGTTCGGCCTTGCGGATCTTCGCGTACGCTTCGAGCGTCAGCAGGGAGTCGCGGGTCAACGTCATGGGATGTCCTCGTGGGTCGGCCGGCGGCGGCTCAGATGCCGTATGCGCGGCGCAGCAGCGTGAGCGGATGCGCGAGCGGCGCGGACGGCAGCCCGTTCTCGTCGATGCCCTGCACGATGTGATGGCCGGCCAGCGCGCAGTCCGACGACACGAAATCCGGCTGCGGCTCGGCCATCGCCTTGAACACGGGGCCGCCGATCCGCATCGCGTCCGCATGAAACTCCTTTTTCACGCCGAACGTGCCCGCGTGGCCCGAGCAGCGCTCGACGACGTTCACGCGCGTATCGGGCACGAGCGACAGCGCGTCGGCCGTCTTGCGACCGATGTTCTGCACGCGCGCATGGCACGGCACGTGATACGACACGGTGCCGAGGCCCGTCTTGAAATCGGTCTTCAGCAACCCGTCGCGATGCCGCGCGATCACGTATTCGAACGGATCCCAGAATGCGTCGGCCACCGCGCGCACCGCGTCGTCGCCGGGGAACATCAGCGGCAGTTCGCTCTTGTACATCAGCACGCAGCTCGGAATCGCGCCGATCAGTGCATAACCTTCGCGCGCATAGCGCTCGAGCACGGGCAGGTTCACGTCCTTCTTCGCGGCCACGCCGGCGAGATTGCCCTGCTCGAGCAGCGGCATTCCGCAGCAGGCTTCGCGCGTGACGAGCTCGTAAGGGATGTCGTTGTGCGCGAGGATCGCGAGCAGGTCGTGGCCGATGCCCGGCTCGTTGAAATTCACGTAGCAGGTCGCGTAGATCGCGACCTTGCCGGGCGTGCGTTCGCCGTCGCGCACGGGCAGGCCGTCCGACGGTTTCGCCGCGCGCCGGAACTTGCGCGGCGCGAATTCCGGCAGCCACGCATGGCGATCGACGCCGAGCGTCGCTTCGAGCGCATGACGCGCGGGCGGCGTACGGTTCACCGCGTTCACCGCCTGCGTGACGATCGGAATGCCGGCAAAGTGACCGAGCGCGTCGGTGTTCGACAGCACCTTGTCGCGCAACGTCGCTTCGCCGCGCTTGTAGCGCGCGGCCTTGCCGCGCAGCATCAGGTGCGGGAAGTCGACGTTCCATGCGTGCGGCGGCACGTACGGGCATTTCGTCATGTAGCAGAGGTCGCACAGGTAGCACTGGTCGACGACCTTGCCGAACGCCGCCTTCGGCACTTCCTCGATATCGCCCATCGGCGTGTCGTCGACCAGGTCGAACAGCGTCGGAAACGCGCCGCACAGCGACACGCAGCGCCGGCATCCGGCACAGATGTCGAACACGCGCGTCATTTCCGCGTCGATCGCGGCCTGGTCGTAGAACGCATCGGACTGCCAGTCGAGCGGATGCCGGGTCGGGGCTTCGAGACTGCCTTCCTTGTGGGGCATGGGGCGCTCCAGCGTGGCGCGCATGCGCGCCAGCGCCGCCCGCGCGATGCGGGCAGCGATGAACGAACAGCCGGCCGCTTGCCGGTCGCACGGCCTGCCGTGCGGCCCGCGGCGGCCCGTCAGTCGACGAGACTGTCCAGCGCCTTCGTATAGCGGTTCGCGTGGCTGCGTTCGGCCTTCGCGAGCGTCTCGAACCAGTTCGCGATTTCGTCGAAGCCCTCGTCGCGCGCCGTCTTCGCCATGCCCGGATACATGTCCGTGTATTCGTGCGTTTCGCCGGCGATCGCCGATTCGAGATTCAGTCGCGAGGAACCGAACGGCAAGCCCGTTGCCGGATCGCCGACGGCTTCCAGGTATTCGAGATGGCCGTGCGCATGGCCGGTTTCGCCTTCGGCGGTCGAGCGGAACAGCGCGGCGACGTCGTTCTGGCCTTCGACGTCAGCCTTCGAAGCGAAATACAGATAACGCCGGTTCGCCTGCGATTCGCCCGCGAATGCGGCCTTCAGGTTCTCTTCGGTTTTGCTGCCCTTGAGTTGAGCCATTTGCGCCTCCGTTCGAGTCGGCGCGGCCGCGTGCGAAGCCGGGCCGATCAGGTATGTGGGGAACGATGCGTGCGTCGCGGCGCGCGTATCGTGCTCTTCAATCTAGGCGCTCGAGTTCGCATCCCCCAATAGGCTTTTTCAATCCGGACGATAGTCGGCGCGTTGCGCGGCGGGGCGGGATGCGTTGCCGGGTGGCGGGTGGCGGGTGGCGCGCGGGGTACGGTCTCCGGTGTCCGGTGTCCGGTGTCCGGTGTCCGGTGTCCGGTGTCCGGTGTCCGGTGCGCGTGTGCGTGTGCGTGTGCGT
>NZ_ASSI01000218.1:0-30113 GCF_000466765.1 Burkholderia sp. AU4i
AGACGTGTGCTCTTCCGATCTGGCGTCGCGTATCCGGGGCAACCGCAGCGCGCGTTCGCCGAGCTGCTCGGCGGGCCGCCGCCGATTGCCGCCGGCGGCGCGTGGCAACGCGCGCCCGATCTCGAGGCGCTGCTGCGGCGCGATGCGGCGCGCACGCCGGATTTCCGGCGCGAAGCCGTCGTGCTGCATCGGTGGGGCGACGTGAACGCGCGTGTCGAGATTGCCGGGACGACCGCCGGCCTGCCGAGCACGGCGGTGTTCGAGCGCCACCTGTATCGCGCGGTGGACGGGCAATGGCTCGCGGACGCCACGTCGCGCGGCCGAGGCTTCTGGTTGCGCGCGTTCATCGCGGTGCAGCCGCTGCATTTCGCGCAATACGGCTGGGTCGGTGCGATGGGCGGCGTGCTGCGCGCGCTGCATTTCCTGATGGGACTCGCGGCGTGCGCGCTCTGCGCGACGGGGCTGCATCTGTGGATTGAGCGGCGGCGGGCGCAGCACGACCGCTCGGCGAACGTGCTGGCCGCGGTCGCCGTCGGCACCTGCGGCGGGCTGGTGCTCGCCGGCGGCGTCCTGCTGCTCGCGGGGCGTGCGTTGCCCGCCGGCATGCACGTCGACCACGTGCTCGCGATGCTGTTCTGGGCCGTGTGGGGCGGTGCACTCGCGCTCGCGGCCTGCGTGGCCGATCGCGCGGCCTGGCTGCGCACGCTGATGCGCGCGGCCGGCGCCGCTTACGGGCTGGCAGGGGCGACGCACTGCGCGATCGCGCTGCTCGGCACGGGCGAACCCGTGTACTGGCCGATCGACGCGGCTCTCGTCGCGTTCGGCGCATTGCTGCTGCGTGCCGCGCGCCGTCCGCGCCGCGACGCGATGCAGCGCGCGCGCGTGCCGGCCGGTGCCGAACCTTTTTAATTTCATGCAACTGGAGACTTCGATGCGCGATCTGCTCGAACATCGCCGCCTGGTCATCACGATCACGCTGCTTTACCTGTCACAGGGAATCCCGATCGGCATCGCGATGGATGCGATGCCGACCCTGCTGCGCCACGACGGCGCACCGCTTCATGCACTGGCGTTCCTGCCGCTCGTCGGTTTGCCGTGGGTCGTGAAGTTCCTGTGGGCGCCTGTCGTCGACAACCGCTGGTCGCCGCGCATCGGCCGGCGGCGCAGCTGGATGCTGCCGATGCAGACGCTCGTGGTGCTCTGCCTCGGCAGCCTCGCGCAGATCGGGATGACGGTCGCGACGGCCGGATGGGCGGTCGGCCTGCTGGCCGTCGCGTCGCTTGCGAGCGCGACCCAGGACATCGCGAACGACGGGATGGCCGCCGAGCACTTCAGTGGCGACACGCTCGCGAAGATCAACGCGATCCAGATCGCGGGCGTGATGATCGGCTTCTTCGGCGGCGGCGCCGGCACGTTGACGCTGATCGGCCTGTTCGGCCAGCGGGCCGCGTTTCTCGCGCTGGCGGCCGTGCCGCTCGCGAGCCTGGTTTGCGTGCTGTGGGTGTTGCCGCGCGATGCGGATCGTGCGCGCGCGAAGCCCGAGCATGATGCGAGCCTCGTCCGTTTCGCGAAGCGGCCGCGCTCGTGGTCGCTGCTGTCGCTTGCGCTGCTGTCGGCGATGACGGCCGTATCGGGTTTCGGCCTGTCGAAGCTGTTCCTCAACGACGCGGGCTGGACGCTCGACGCGATCGGCAAGCTCGGCATGGCCGGCGGCATCGTGACGGTCGTGCTCGGTTGCGGCGGTGGTGCGTGGCTCGTGAGGCGGCTCGGGTTGTGGCGCGCGTTTACGGCCGGCGTGAGCTGTGCGGGCGCGGCCGCGCTGCTGTGGTTCGCGCAGGCGGGCGGGTGGCTGCCGGTGTCGCCGTCGTGGGCATGGCTGTGCACGGTACTCGGTTCGCTGGCGACCGGGATCACGTCGGTGTCGATCATGACGGCCGGCATGCGCTTCGCGGGCGGCAGCGACCAGGCCGGCACCGACGTGACGGCCGTGCAGAGCACGCGCGACCTCGGCGAGCTGATCGCGTCGTCGACGATTCTGTCGCTCACCGCGAAGGTCGGTTATACGGGCGGGTTTCTCACGGGCGCCGCGCTGGCGGTGCTCGCGGCGCTGATCGCGATACGGCTGAAGCGGCGCGAGTCGGCGTATGCGGTGAAGGGGGATGATGTGCTGGCGTCTTGATCGGCGCGCGGCTGGCCTGATGCGTCGCGCGCTTGAAGCTCGCGACGAATGACCGGATCGCGCGGGGCGTTCACTGCACTCACTGCGCCCATTACGTCTGCTACACCCATTACGCCCGTGCCAGCCGGCGCGCCGTCAGCAGCCCGAGCGCGAGCAGCACCGCGACGTAAGCGGCGACGCCCGTCCACGCGCCGTGTTGCCAGAACGTGCCGCCGATCGACCCGAGCACGCTCGACCCGAGATAGTACGCAAGCAGGTACAGCGACGCGGCGTGCCCTTTCGCGGCCCCCGCGAGGTAGCCCACCCAGCCGCTCGCGACCGAGTGGGCAATGAAGAAGCCGATCGTCACGAGCACGATGCCGACGACGATCGCGACGAGCGAATGCGACAGCGTCAGCGCGAGGCCCGCCGCGAACACGAGCACGCCGCTGACGAGCACCGGTGCGCGGCCGAGGCGGTCGGCGAGCGCGCCTGCGCTCGATGACGACACCATCCCGAACAGGTAGGCGCCGAAGATCAGCCCGCACGCGGTCGCACTCAGGTTGAACGGGGCCGCGGTGAGCCGGAACCCCGCGTAGTTGTAGATCGTCACGAACGCGCCCATCACGAGGAAGCCGATCGCGAACACGAACGGGAGCCGCGCGTGACGCAGTTGCTCGCCCCACAGCCGGAAGTGATGGCGCAGTGTCAGGTCGGTGCGCTTCACGAAACGTCGCGACGGCGGCAGCAGCATCACGAACGCGGCCGCCGCGACGAGATCGACGACACCGATCGTCAGCATCGCCGTGCGCCACGAAAAGTGCTCTTCCAGCATGCTCATGCCGATCCGTCCGACCATGCCGCCGAACGCGGTCCCGCCGACATAGAGCCCCATCGAGAAACCGAGCCCTTCCGACGCGATTTCCTCGGCGAGATACGCCATCGCGACTGCCGGGACGCCGCCCAGCGCGAAACCTTCCAGCGCGCGCCAGACCAGCAGCAGGTTCCAGTCGGGCGACAGCGCGGCGAGCACGTTGAACAGCGCGGCGAGCGTCATCGACGCGAACATCAGCCCGCGCCGCCCGACGCGTTCGGACAGCGCGCCGGCGCACAGAATGGAGATCGCCAGCATCCCGGTCGACAGCGACAGCGAGAGCGAACTCGAGGCCGCGCCGAGCCCGAACTCGCGTGCGAACGCGGGAAGCAGCGGCTGGACGCAGTACAGCAGCGAGAACGTGGAAAAACCGGCGAGGAAGAGCGCGAGAGCGATGCGCTTGTACGCGGCCGAGCGCGGGGAAACGCCGGCGGGCAGCGCATCGGGCGTGGCCTGTTGCGTGCCGGGCAGCGCACGGGAAAGCGAAGGGGAGGACATGACTGCGCTCGATGTGCGAAGGAATGCCTGAATTCTTGCGCACGGTCATGTATATGTCCAATATATGAAAGTAACCGCAGTGATATGTTTAACCACTGGCTGGTAAGTCAACCCGGCACACCGTGAGAGCACGTACGAATGGAACTCCGGCATCTCCGTTATTTTCTGGCCGTGGCGGCCGCGTCGAATTTCACCAAGGCGGCAGAGGCGCTCGGCATCGGGCAGCCGCCGTTGAGCCAGCAGATCAAGGCGCTCGAAAGCGAACTCGATGTGGAACTGTTCAGGCGGACCGCGCGCGGCGCCGAGCTGACGCTGGCGGGCGAGGTCTTCGCGCAGGAAGCGCGCCGCGTGCTCGACGCCGCCGAGCGTGCGGTGCGCGCGGCAAGGCGGGCCGCGCGCGGGGAAACCGGGCATCTGCGCGTGGGTTTCACCGGGACGGCGGCGTTCAATTCGAAAGTGTCGGACCTGATCCGGCGCTTTCGGGAAGCGTTTCCGGATGCCGAGCTGACGTTGCAGGAGGCCGCGTCGCGGATGCTGCTGGAGGCGCTGGAGGCCGGGCACCTCGACGTCGCGATCGTGCGGCCGGCACGCCGGGCCGCCGCGACGTTGCGGTTACTCGACTGGGACGACGAACCGATGTTCGTCGCGCTGCCCGTTGCGCACCGGCTGGCGCAGCGGCAGCGGATCGATCTGGTGGAACTGGCGGACGAGTCGTTCGTGCAGGTGCCGAGGGAGGCCGGCGGCGCGCTGTTCGACCATATCGTCGCCGCGTGCAATGCCGCCGGGTTCGAGCCGCGCATGGCGCAGCCTGCGCCGCAAATCGCGTCCGCGGTGACGCTGGTCGCGGCCGGGCTCGGCGTGTCGGTCGTGCCGAAGGCGATTACGCAGGTGCAGGTTGCCGGAGTCGTTTATCGGCCGTTGGCGGGGGATGCGTTGCGGGCACGGCTCGCCATTGCGTCACGATGCGATGAGTCGTCGGCGGTGGTCCGGAATTTCCTGTTGCTGGCGGGAGAGGATGGGGCGGTGTGAGGGCCGTGGAAACAAAAACCGCGTAGCGATGTGGCGTCGTGTTTTTCGAGCATGCTGGAAGCGCGATGATGTCGTATTCGACGGGATGCTGGTCTTCGCATTTGAATGATTTCAATATCGACGAAGAAGTATTTTTGCTAATTGTTGTGCGCTGCCGTCTGCAATCTGTCGATGTTGATCGCGAGATGAAATTGACGTTGATTTCAATTTCACCAGCACGCAGGTCGATGGAGTGGCTCGAATTTCCTTGTCGTTCGCCATGATCACGGCCTGGCAGGAGTCGGCTGGGTGGTGGGAAGCCGATCGATGTCATCAGGAAGCACTTCAACGGTTCGTCCGAACTGCAGCGGCGGCCATGCTGGCATCGATACCAGCAACGACAACCTGATCAAGCGCCAAGCATTACGAATTTGTTTTTATTTCGTGACAATTGAAAAGAAATAGAAAGGATGCAGTTTGGTAATTTGAATGATCCTGTCATCAAAATGAGAAACTCGGTTCTTTAATACTTCGTGTATCAATTTTTACATGGTCTTTTTGTTGTTTTCGCGAGCCGGGTACATTCTCACGACTCGTTGCTGCCGCTAGAATTGCGGCGGCATGACGGGAAGCCGTTCCCGTGAGAGTGCGGGCCGCTGCGGGCTCGCAAAGAACAAGAAGACGGATAACGAATGAACATGAACGAAGTGGCTCAGGCGATTCGTGGCGGCCTGATCCAGCAGGATCGCCTGCTCAAGACAAGCATCCCGGCGTTGCCGGAAAATGCGCTGGTGCCACGACGAGCCGTGACGTGTTCCGAACTTGGCCGTGACTACAGCGTCACGCTCGATATGGTATCCACGGCAGGCGACATCGAGCTGAAAACGCTGATTGCCCAGCCGATGACGCTCTGGATTCAGCAAGCGAACAAGTCTTATCGACCGCTCAACGGTTACATTCATACGGCTCGCAGACTGGGTGCCGACGGCAGCCTTTCGAGCTATCAATTGACATTCGCTTCGTGGATGCATTTCCTCAGGTTCCGCAGCGATATGCGGTACTGGCAGGACAAGAGCGTCGACACCATCATCACGGACGTATTCAATGCGCATCCGCAAGCCCAGGGGCAATTCGAATTTGCTTTATTGAAGCCGCTGCCTCCGCGTTCGTATTGCCGCCAGAGCGAGACTGACTGGAATTTTGTCCATCGGCTGCTGGAGGAGGAGGGGCTGTTCGGTTTCTGGCGGCAGGATCAAGACGGGAAGTCGCATCGACTCGTCGTGACCGACGATGTCTACTCGCTCGATGAGATGTCTCCCAATTCAGTCGGTTTCTCCCGATCGGGTACAGGTGGAGAAACGGATGCTTTTACGCAGTGGGCGGGTTCGCGGACATTGCAAAGCGCAGTGCACACGACACGCACGTTCGACTACAAGGCGCCTTCGTCCTTCGCCAATCCCAAAGGCACGACGTTGCCGACGATGTCGGGCCAGGGGAGTTTGCCGGAGCAGGCCGAAGTTTACGAATACACCGGCGCTTATACGTATCTGGATCGCAATCGCGGTGAGCATCTTTCGAAGATGCACCTGGAGGAATGGGAGTCCCGGGCGAAGCGATTTTTCGGTGTGGGCGGCGTGCGGGGGATCGATGCCGGATGCCGTTTCGTTCTGACCGGGCATCCGGAGCATGACCGCGATTCGGCAGCTCAGCGTGAATTCGCCGCAATCAAGGTGCATCGCTACATCGAGAACAACCTGCCGCTGTCGAGTCATGAATCGAGCTTTCCGTACAGCCTGCAGGGCGAACTCGCCCAGGCCAAGCTCGCGCAGGAGGGTGCAGTCGTTGCACACGCTGACGGTTCAGTCGGCTTTTATCGGGTGGAGGTCGAGGCGCAGCGTGTGACGGTCCCGTATCGGAGCCCGTTCGAGCACAAGAAGCCGGCGATGGAACTGGAAACGGCAATCGTCGTCGGGCCGCAGGGCGAAGAGGTCTATACGGACGCGCTGAATCGAGTCAAGGTCATGTTCATCTGGGACCGGCAAAACTCGGGAGATGCGAGCGCTTCGTGCTGGGTGAGAGTCGCCCAGTCGGACACGGGGGGCGGTTACGGGAGCGTTCACGTTCCACGTGTCGGCGAGGAAGTGCTGGTCGGTTACGTCGGTGGAGACTGTGACCGGCCCATCGTACTGCATCGTGTATACAACGGGAACGTTCAGCCGCAGTGGCACAGCAACGGCATCCTTTCGGGTTACCGGTCGAAGGAGTATTCAGGGGCCGGTTATAACGAAATGGTTCTGGACGATGCGACGGGACAGAATCGCGCAAGACTGTTCAGCAGCAATGGCAACAGTTTGCTGCATTTGGGATACCTGATCGATCAGAGCGGCAACGCGCGCGGCTCGTATCTGGGCTCGGGATTCGACCTGAAAACCGATGCGTATGGTGCCGTGCGAGCCGCACGGGGGTTGTACGTCACGACCCATGCGAAAGAGACGAACAGTCAGCAACTCGACGTGCGTGAAGCCCAGCAGCAACTCGTCGGCGCCGAAAGCACGATCGAAGCAATGTCGCGGGTCAGCCTGGCGCATCAGGCGGAAGGTCTCGCCGAAGCGCACGAATCGCTGAAGGCGTTTACCGATGCAACGCAAGGCAGCGCGCAGGGCGTGCAGTCGGGCGGCAGAACGGCGGGCGGGGGCGCCGGCAACGCCAACGTTTTCCGGACCCCCGTCATGCTGCTTGCCAGTCCGTCCGGCGTTGCGTTGTCCACGCAGCAATCGGTCCATGTTGCGAGCGATCAGCAGACCAATCTGGTCAGCGGGCAAGGCATGTTCATCGCCAGCGGAAAGTCGCTCGTTGCGAGCGTCGCGGAGAAGATCAGTCTGTTCGTGCAGAACGCAGGGATGAAATTGTTCGCGGCGAAAGGCAAGGTCGAGATTCAGGCGCAGGGCGACCAGATGGCGCTTGCCGCGTTGAAGGATCTTACGATCACCAGCACCGATGGAAAGGTGGTGATCTCGGCGGCAAAGGAAGTCTGGATCGGCGCGGGCGGATCATACATCCAGATCAATGGCAACGGGATCGTCAATGGTTCGCCGGGAACGATTCTGGAGCGGGCCGCGAGCTGGGATGTGCCTGGACCGGATTCGGCGCGCATGCCTTTGCCACCGATGCCCATACCCCAGAGCGCGGGCCCGTACAGCTTGCGATTCGATCTGTCGGGGGCGCTCGCAGATGGAGAAATACTCGGCAATGCACCGTACATGATCAAGGTCGGCGAGGATTCTCACTATTACGGAACGCTTGATGAGGATGGCATGACCGGCAGAATCTTCACGGAGTCGGAAGAGACGGTACAGGTCAGCGTGAGGAACGGCGATTGGACTCATCATTTGGACACGGTCCACGATGACCTGTTTTCTAGCGGAGATGGAGTGCAGGAATGACGCAGGAACACACTGAAAAAGTACGATTGAAGGGACTCTTCGAAGTCCGTTCGTATCAGGCTCGATTCAGATTTCTCTGGATGGTTTTGTTTTGTTCGGCGGCATTCGGTTGCAAGGCTCAGAGCCAGGTTTCCGTGGCGGAAAATGTCACGCCGGCAAGCTCGGAATATAAAACCGAGATCTTCAATCTCGTGGATCCGGATGGAAGTCAGGCCGACACCCCGGCCGGCCGGACGCTGTCGAGCGCGTTCGACCACTTTCTGAATACGTCCGGCCTGGATGTGCAGATGCTTCGAAAACGCCTGCTGAGTGGCCCTGCGACACAAGGATCGCTCTGGCGCATGGGCGATTCACGCGAGTGGCTCTACCACATTTGCCAGGCCAATCAGTGCAACGTTACGAACGTCGCGATGCTTTATGACGCACAGTCTCATCGCACCGCGGGACGCTTGCTGTATCGCTGCGCGCCGCAATGGCTGGGAAGTCCGAGCGCGGCTGAAAAGACGTTGATCGAGACGCAATATCCGATCAGGATCGATGCGGACGACGCTCGAATTTTTTGCGAGAAGAAGTGAACCATGAGCAAGGGCGGAATCAAGGAATTCCTGGGCGCACTCTTTCAGAGCGAGGGTGGCGGGAACTATCAGGTCATCAACAAGTACGGATACGTCGGTAAATATCAGTTTGGCGAGTCCGCGTTGAGCGACCTGGGTTATTACGTGTCGGACGGTACGTCTCCCATCATCAAGTTGCCGAACCACCATACGAAGTTCCAGTATCAATGGAAAGGAACCTGGACCGGAAAGGATGGAATCCACAGTCTGGAGGATTTCAGGAACTCTCCCGATGAACAGGACGTGGCGGCCGTATCGTGGGTCCGGTTGCTTTGTTCGAGAGCTCGTCAGCAAGGTGCGGATCAATATGAGGGCAAGGTCATTGCCGGAATAACGATCACGCACTCCGGTATTGTCGGTGCGGCTCACCTCAAGGGTTTCGGAACAGCCACGCATCCCGGCGTGATGAAATTCCTTGAATCGAATGGAGCCGACGATCCTTCGGACGCGAACGGTACTACGGTTTCAGACTATATCGACAAGTTCGGCGACTACGATCTCGGCTGCTGCTCGGGTGCACTGGGCGTTCAGTTCGTCAACAAGAAGAAACAGCCTGTTTCCGGCGTGCACTACCAGGTGAAGTCCGGAGGGAAGGTGCTGCAGGAAGGCCATAGCGACGCGTCCGGAAAAATCAGTCAGCCCGTCAAGAACATTCCGTTCACGCAGACGCTGGAGGTCTGGGTGAGGGAGGTGGAGACGAATCTCGAGCGGGCATGGACGGGTTCGCTTTCCGGCTCGTTTGCCACGTTGACGCTGACGAGTCCGCACAGCAAAGTCGAGGCCCGGACAAATTCGCATCCCGGGGCGCCGGGGGATCACCGACGGAATAGCAAGCTGGGCGCGTATACGGTCAAGAGCGGCGATTCGCTATGGAAAATTGCGCACCAGCACGGGACGAGCGTTGCCGAGCTCCGGCGAGTCAATCCAGGGCTGGACGGCAATTTGATTAAGCCGGGGCAGCAAATCAAGCTGCCGTCGAATGGTGCGTCATCGGGAGCCGCGCGCGCTCCAGCGGCGGCATCTTCGACGCCGGTGTCGCCGGCGGCAGCGCCCTCTCCAACGGCGACATCGTCGGCACCCGTGCCGCCGGGGGCAACGTCCGCTCCAGCGGCGGCATCTTCAGCGCCGGTGTCGTCGGCCGAGCAGGCGGATGCGCCTTCTCCGGACACGCATCAAGCGAAAGTGACCCGCAACGACAATGGTCATCCTGTTGCCGTGGCGCACGCGTCCGACGATCCGCCGCCGGACGGCGACCCCAAGCAGAAGATGTTCGAGATTTTGCGCAGGGACGCCAAGTACGGCAAGCGAAAGGCCAATTTCAGCGGGCCTGCCGCGGTCAAGAAGGCGAAGCTGGGGCAGCCGATCTACAGTGTCGCCAAAGCGCCCGGTGTGTCGACGATGGAGTGCTGGAAGTATGTGAAAATCGCGCTCATGGCTTCCGGCATGGTCGATTCGTACCCGCCGCAGGTCGAAGCCAAGGATGCCGGAATCGATCTTGAAAAGGCTGGATTCAAAAACATTCTGTCCGATCCGTCCTATCGCATCGCCAGCCCCTATGATGCCCCCGAGGGTGCCGTGATCGTCTACGGTACGACCGATGGATCGACTCATGGTCACGCCGAGGTCGTACTGCCCGGACCGCTTTTCGCGAGTGATTACATCAGTCCGAATAGCAGGGTGATGCGCAAGGGCGAGAAACCCACGTTGATCGGAAAGGGTAGAAAGGTAACGGGAGTCTGGATCAAATGAAATGGAATGCCTGGTTTTTGATTTCTGGCGCAGTGCTTTCTTGCTGGGGGGCGACAGTTCTGGCCGATCAAGGCAACGCCGATCCGTTCGTCGCGTTTCAGCAGCGGTTCGGCGGCAATCAGGAGTTCGTTTGCACGGTAAAGGGAGGGAAGAAACTTTCCGTCAATGTTGGCGTGCCTCAGGCGGATGCCGATCAGATGAAGGTGGTGCCCCGCCAGGAGTGGGGCAATACCCTGTCGGTCTACCTGTCCGCTGGCGAGGGGAAGCCGATTGATTCGTCATGGGGAACGCCGACATTCGATCAATCGATGAAGTTCATGTCGATACGGTTGCGGAACGGCAAGACGCTCGTTTTCGAGCGATTTCGAAATATCCCCGATCCCGATGCGGACGAAAAGCATCTCGATCGCAAACCGTACTTCAATCTGACGATCGATAGCGGAGCAAAGCTGCCTTGCAGTCAGGTCTTCAACTTGCCCTGACGCGTGAATATCTCGTTGATCCCGTTGCGGCAGTCGACAGGTTGCCGAATGAGGGAAACTCCATGATTGATCTGATTCGACTCGGCGACACCACCGACCACGGGGGCGAGGTCATTACCGCCTCGGAGACCATGCGCTACGGCGGACGGCGTGTGGCGCGCAAGGGCGACCTCGTGAAGTGTCCCCTGCATCCTGACGTGAATCCGAACGTGATTCTGGAAGGCGATGCCAAAATAACCGATCGCGGCATATGGGTCGCCCGACAGGGGCACCACGCTACGTGCGGGTGCGCGCTGATTTCGAGCATCCGGTAAGGTTGCTGTCCCTGCGGCGCAGCCAAAAGTCGCGCGCATGATCGAACGGCCAAAAACGGCTGTTTGCGCACTGAACGTCGGAGTCGTATCGACCGGCGTGGCCTGTGCCCGTGATCCGGGCACAAGGGAATGCCGCATTGAAGTCGACCGGACATCGGTCATTTGCTTCTCTCAGATCGCGGAGTGTGGCCGGGCCGTCAGTAAAGCGTGACGCGCAGCATTCCCGACAGTGTCCGATCGAATGGACTTCAAGCTGGAAAGGGGAGCGTGCGGTTATCGATGTGGGCCATGCTCCGACAGGTCTTGTCGGTCGGCAATTGGCACATGCCGCGCCAGGCGGGCGATGAGGAAGGAATCACGACGAAAACCTCGTTGCGAGGCGGCAGGATCGTCGGAGCCTCGACGCAAGGCGGGGACTGCTGAACTCGAAACGCGGTTAAACCGCATCTGGTGCCGACGGCGAGACTCGAACTCGCACAGCTTTCGCCACTACCCCCTCAAGATAGCGTGTCTACCAATTTCACCACGTCGGCACTGCATTGCACTGCAAGGGGCGCAATTGTAGCGTCACATTTCGCGTTTGTGAAGAGGGTGTGACACGATGGGCGGAAGCGCGAAAGCGATCCCGGTAGAATTCGGGCGATCGACCCGATGGCCGCCGCAACCGCAACCCGTTTTCTCCGCGTGACACATACCCTCGAACAATTGCAGGCCGGGCAACTGGCCGGCGCACGGCAACTCAAGCTCGCATGCGGGTTGACGGCATTCCCGCGCGAGATTTTCGATCTCGCCGACACGCTCGAAGTGCTCGACCTGACCGGCAATGCGCTCACCGCGCTGCCGGACGACCTGCCGCGCCTGCATCGCCTGCGCATCCTGTTCGCGTCCGGCAACCGCTTCACCGCGTTCCCCAGCGTGCTCGGCGCGTGCGAACGGCTCGACATGATCGGCTTCAAGGCGAACCGGATTCAAACGGTGTCGCGCGGATCGCTGCCGCGCGCATTGCGCTGGCTGATCCTCACCGACAACGCAATCGACGAGTTGCCTGCCGATATCGGCGATTGCTCGCGCTTGCAGAAGCTGATGCTCGCCGGCAACCGGCTGCGTACGCTGCCGGCCGGGCTGGCAGCGTGCCGCGCGCTCGAACTGGTGCGCCTGTCGGCGAATCGCCTGGACGCACTGCCGGACTGGCTGCTGCGGATGCCGCGGCTCGCGTGGCTTGCTGCCGCCGGCAATCCGTTCGGCGCGGCACCGGAAGCCGCGGCGTCGGCGGAGCCGGACATCGCTGACGTCGATTGGGCATCGCTCGCATGCGAGCAGAAGCTCGGTGAAGGCGCATCGGGCGTGATTTACCGCGCGCAATGGGCGGCGGAAAACCGTGCGCCGCGCGCGGTCGCCGTCAAGCTGTTCAAGGGCGCGGTGACGAGCGACGGCCTGCCCGATTGCGAAATGGCCGCGTGCCTGCATGCCGGCCGCCACCCGAACATGATCCCGGTGATCGGCAAGGTGCGCGGGCACCCGGACGGCACGCACGGCCTCGTGATGGAACTCGTCGATCCTGCGCTGACGAATCTCGCGGGGCCGCCGAGCTTCGCGACCTGCACGCGTGACGTGTATGCCGACGGCACGGGATTCGAGCCTGCCGCGGCGCTGCGAATCGCACACGGCATCGCGTCGGTCGCGGGCCATCTGCACGAACGCGGCATCATGCACGGCGACCTGTATGCGCACAACATCTTGCACGACGGCGCCGGTGGCGCGTTGCTCGGCGATTTCGGCGCGGCGTCGCTCTACGACGTGAACGACCGCATGCGCGGTGCGCGGTTCGAACGGCTCGAGGTGCGTGCGTTCGGTTACCTGCTCGGCGAGTTGCTCGATCGATGCGGGCAGCAGGCGTGGGCCGGCCGGCGCGCGCTCGACGCACTGGCGTCAGCCTGTTTGAACGAGGATGTCGACGCGCGGCCGTCGTTCGTGGAGATCACCGCCGCGCTGGCTGCGCAAACACGCTGACGGGACGGCGCGGCAGGTTCGGTCTCGACAATACGAGCGCTTACGCCTGCCGCGCAGTCAGCAGCTTGATCCCGAGCCCGACGAACAGCAGCCCGCTGGCGCGCTTGAGCGCACGCACCGCGCGGCTCATGCCGAAGCCGCGATGGAACCGGCGCACGCCGGCCGAATAGACGCTGTGAACGACCACGACGGTGCACGCGATCGTCGCGTACATCACGACGAACTGCAGCGCGAGCGGGCGGTCGTGCACGATGAACTGCGGCATGAACGCCGACAGGAAGATCATCGTCTTCGGGTTGCTGCCCGACACGAACAGCGCTTCGCGGAACAGCTTCCCGCGGTCGGGCGCGTCGACCTCCGCCGCGCCGGTCGACGTGCCGGCCTTGCGCTCGCCGCGCAGTTGCCTGACGCCCAGGACCATCAGGTACGCGGCGCCGGCCACCTTCATCGCGACGAACAGCGGCGGCATCGCGGCGAGCACCGCGCCGACGCCGAGTGCGACGAGCACCACGACCACGCCCTGCGCGACGAGATTGCCCGCGATCGTCGCGGCCGTGCCGTGCGTGCCGTAGCGCACCGTGTTGCGGATGACGAGCAGCACGTTGGGCCCCGGCGACAGCGTCGTGGCGAGATAGGCTGCGGCAAACAGCATCCAGGTCTGAAAGGGCATGCGGCGCTCCGAGAGGCGGTTCCGGCGGGCGGGATGACGCGATGATGCCACGCCAATATCTGGCCCGGGCTTGCCCGGAACCTTGCCGTCGCGGCGCGTCAGCGTGCGTCGCGCATGCAGTACGCGGGGATCGACGGCGGCGTATCGATCGCGGCGGGCCGCGTCATCCACGCGATCCATCCGGCCCATATCCCGCAGACGATCAGCACGGCGACGTTCAGCGGCGTCCGGTAGCGGACGATCAGGTCGGCCAGCGGCAGGCGGTGTTTCATGTGCGTCTCCTTCGATCGGGGGCGGGCGGCGTTACTGGCCGGCGTAGGTCGGCGCCTTGGCGTCGCAGGTCACGGATACCGTCGAGCCGTCCGCGAAACGCAGCCGGAACGGCACCTTCGCGCCGGGCGCGACGGCCTGGCGCGGCTGCTCCAGCATCACGTGATAGCTCTTCGGCTTGAAGGTCACCGTGCCGTGCGCGGGCACTTCGACGGCGTCGACGTGAACCATCTTCGCGGTGCTGCCGTTCGTTTGCGTTTCATGCAGCATCGCCATTCCGTATGCGGGCGTGTCGAGGCCCGTCAGCGTGACGGGCGCGTCGCCGTCGTTCTTCAGCGTGAAGTAGCCGGACGACGGCACGGTCGCCGGCATCGCACGAATCCAGCAGTTTTCTGCCTGTACGGCCGGCGCGGCGAACGTGGCGGGAGCCTGCAGCGCGAGCAGTGCGAACAGCAGGCCGGTCGGAATCGGGTGTTTCATGGTTGGTTCTCCTGATGGGTGGATGCGGCGGGTATCGGCGGCGACGCGATCGGCACGAAACGCCGATGCGCGTCGCGAACGTCATTTCAGCGTGAACGCGTAGTGGCCTTGCGTGCGATGACCATCGCTGGCCACCGCGATCCACGTGACCGTGTACGTGCCGGCGGTCAGGCTGGCCAGCGCGACGTGCATGCGTTTCCGGTTGCCGGCGTCGACGGACGATTTCCCGTCGGCGACCGACTGCCCGCGGCTGTCGGTCACGGCGATCGAGCTGAAGGCGGGCTCGAGCGCCTCGCTGAAACCGATCGAGACCGCATGCGGCGCGGTTGAGAGCGTGGCGCCGGCGGCCGGTTCCTGCGTCTTCGGGAGTGCGTGCGCGTGGGCGGCCTGGATGGCGACGAAGCCGAGTGCGGCGAGCGTGCCGCGAATGAAAGTGGCGGTTTTCATGGTTGAGTGTGCGAGTGGCGAATCGGATGAAGCAACACGGATTCGACGGACGGATGCACGCGCACCATCGCAGCAGCACCGATGGCGGCCGACGCTGGCGCGAACGTGCACGGCCGGCGCTTGCCCGCATGCGAATGCCGGCGCGACGGTACGCACCGGCAGCAAGCGGCCGCACGCACGGAACGACGCCGCGCGCAACACGGTGAGACATGATCGTCCTTCGAAACGTGACACGTCGCGCATGCCGGCGGCGTGCGCGGGCCACGCGATGCGCTACGGCATCACGGGCGTTGACGACGAATCAGGACGTGAACGGAGGGGCGCGCGGTTGCGCGGCCGTGAGCGGCAGCGCGCGGCGCAGGCTTTCGAAGCGGGTCGCTTCGCGATGCTGAATGACGTGCACGCTGGCCGCGAACGTCAGTTCGGGCGCGGGCAGTGCGGGCGTATGGGCGAGCAGGCTGCAGTAGCCGCATGCCTGGAGGTGGGCCTGCAGGCTCTTCCGCGACGCATCGGCGGCGCGCTCGCCGATGGCCGGCGCGGCCGTGCAGTAGCCGGCCAGCAGCGTATCGACGCGCTGCTGCGTCGTCAGGGCCTGCGAGATCGTCGGCGCGAGCGCCGTCATCAGGATGGCGAGCATCCCGATCAGACTGCCGATCTTCCGGAGACGACGACTCAGCATGCGATGCGCGACGGCGTAGGGGCGACGATGGAGCGGATTATGCCACGCACGTCGAGTCGCATGTCGACACGGCGGTGCGGCGTTGCGGCGCGCTACGCGTGCGTGGCCAGGTATTTCGCGATCAGCGTCATCTGCGCGGCCCAGCCCTGATCGTTCATCTCGCGTGCCTTCGCGCGGCGCGTTTCGAGCAACTGATCGAAGCCCGTTTCGGTGACCGTGAGCAGCGTGCCGCCGGCCTGCGCCGCGAGCGCGAACGTGACGAGCGTCATCGGCTCGGAGGTGTAATCGACATTCGGGTCGATCGCGAACGGATGCCAGCGAAAGGAGAACAGTTGCTTCGGCTCGACGCGATCGACGACGATTTCGAACACAGTGCCCGCATAGGGCTCTTGCGCCTTGGCGATGTCGTCGTCGACGCGGGTCGGCGTGATGCGGCCGAACAGCGGCTGGCCGGCCGCGAACGGCCCGTCGAACGAGACGCCGAACCACTGGCCGAATTCGCCGGAATTGCTGACGGCTTCCCACACGCGGTCGGGCGATGCGTCGAGCAGGGCCTGTTTTTCGATGCGATCGGTTTGCTGGGTCATGACGTTCTCCACACAGGATCAACCTTTGCCGGACGGCACGCGACCGCGGGCCGCGTCTAGTCGAGCATGACCGCGTCGGGCACGTCGAGCACGAGGTCCGACGTCGCGACGGCCACGCACGGCAGCGTATAGCCGTCGGCTTTTTCCTCGCGGCTCAGCCCCGGCCATTCGATCGTGTAGCGTACGCTGCCGCTGACGATCCGGCAAAGGCAGCTTCGGCATGTGCCGTTGCGGCACGAACGCGGCAGCGACACGCGCGCGAACGCGGCGGCTTCGAGCAGCGTGAGCGAATCGGGCGCATCGAAGGTCGCGCCGAGCGGCTCGATGCGCACGAGGGGAAGGTGTTCCGGATGGGTCATGGTGAAGGCGGGCGGCGATTCGGCGGCAACGCGCCAAGCATACCCGAACGGGCTGGCGGCCGGCGTCGGCCGGCCGCCGGCGTCAATGCCGGCGCAGGTGCCGGTACACGGTATTGCGGGCGAGGCCGAGCTCGCGCGCGGCCGCCGACACGTTGCCGCCATGCCGTGCCAGCACGGCATCGATCACCGCGGCCTGATGGTGTTGCAGTGTCGTGCCTTCGTGCGAGCCGGCCGATGCGGCCGGTGCCGCTGATGACGGCGCCGCCGGTGCGTCGTCGCAGTCGAGCCAGAAATCGTCGGGCAAATGGGTGAGCGTGATTTCGTCTTCGTCCTCGGCCAGCATGCCGGCCGTGCGCAGCACGTTGGTCATCTGGCGCAGGTTGCCGGGCCAGCGGTGGCGCGTGAACGCGTCGAGCACGTCGGCCGCGATGCGGCGCGGCATCGGTTCGCTGCGCGCGAGCCGCGCGAGAATCCGCTCGACGAGCGCGGGCAGGTCGGTGCGTGCGGCGAGCGCCGGCAGCGTGACCGCGAGCCCGTTGATCCGGTAGAACAGGTCTTCGCGGAACGTGCCTTCCGCGATCATCGCGCGCAGGTCGCGATGGGTCGCGCAGACCACGCGCACGTCGACCGGCACCGCGCGCGCGCCGCCGAGCGGCATCACCGCGCGTTCCTGCAGCACGCGCATCAGCCGGACCTGCTGCGCGAGCGGCATGTCGCCGATTTCGTCGAGAAACAGCGTGCCGCCATCGGCCTGCACGATCTTGCCGGGGCTGCCGCGCTTGCGCGCGCCGGTGAACGCGCCGTCTTCGTAGCCGAACAGCTCGGCCTCGATCAGCGAATCGGGCAGCGCCGCGCAGTTGACCGCGACGAACGGGCCGTCCGCGCGAGGCGATGCCTGGTGCAGTGCGCGGGCGAGCCATTCCTTGCCGGTGCCGGTCTGGCCGAGGATCAACAGCGGCAGGTCGCGCCCGCGGATCTTCGCGACGCGTTCGAGCACGGCGGCCATGCGTGCGTCGCCCGTGTCGAGCGTCGCGAACGTGATCGCATCGGGGTCCGGTGTGCGCACGCGTGCGGTGGGCGCGGGCGGCGTGACGGCGACGGCGGTCTTGTGCGCTTCCGCGAATTCGCAGCGCGCCAGCACGCGTACCCCGGTCGACAGCGTGAGGCGGAACATCGCACCGGGTGCGCGTGCCGCCTGCTGCGCGAGCTGGCTGAAGCGCATGCCGAACAGCGCGTCGCTGGCCTGATGTTGCAGTGCGTCGAACGACGCGCCGAGCTGGAATTGTGCGCTGCGGTTCGCGGCGATCAGCCCGCCGTCGGGGCCGAAGGCGACGAGCCCGGCGAACAGCGAATCGACGCATTCCTCGTGCGCATGAAAGCGCAGCCGCAGGGCTTCCGCGCACTGGTTCGCGAACAGGTGGTTCTCGATCAGTTGCGCGGACATCCGCACGAGCGCGAGCGTGTGCGGGCTCGAGCCGCGCGGATCGCCGCTGACATCGAGCGTGCCGAGCGTGCGGCCGAACGGGTCGAAGATCGGCGCGCATGAGCAGGTGAGGATGTGGTTGGCGCGCAGGAAGTGTTCGTCGCCGTGCACGGCGACGGCCTGGCCCGATGCGAGCGCGGTGCCGATCGCGTTGGTGCCGCGTGTGCCTTCCGCCCACGAAACGCCCGTGCAAAGCGCGACGCGGTTGGCTTTTTCGATGAAGTCCGCGTCGCCGATGCTGTGCAGGATGACGCCGTCCGCGTCGGTCAGCAGCACGAGGCTTTGCGTGTCGGCGATTTGCGCGTGGAGGTTCTCCATTACCGGGCGGGCGTGCGAGAACAGCGCGTGATTCGTGTCGAGCAGTTCGCGCAGCGCGAGGCGCGACAGCGGCGAGAAATCGGGGCGTTCGTGCGCGCGCAGGCCGACCGCGGTCGAACGCGCATGCGCCTGCGCGAGCAGGTCGGTGCGGCCCGCGGTGGCGGGCAGCACGAAAGGTTGCGGCATGACTTGTCTCCTGTCGACCAGAGTTAGCGCTTTAGCGCTTACTCGGGTCCCATGCTTCGCGGTCGACCAGAGTTGGCGCTTTAGCGCTTACCCGGGTCCCATGCTTCGCGGCCGACCCGAGTTCGCGTTTTAGCGCCACCCAAGCCCCACGCTCCTCGAATCCGGCCGATCCGGCACACACGTGCTCGCCGGATTTCTCTACCGGTTCCCGCCTGCGCGTGCGGCGCACCATCGACGCGCGAACGCCGGCCATCCGGGCACACAACATCATACAAGCGCCGCGTGCGATGTGCGACCGCGTACAAAATCCACTTGCTTTTAAATACCCGCCTGCAATGATGGAAACGGAGCACGCACGCGCCGTGTTCCGCATTGCAACATGCATGCGACGCGACATGCATCCGTTCGGGAGACGCATCATGGTTCGGACGGAACTGAGAGTCGTGCTGGCGGCCATCGCCACATTCATCATGCTGGGCGGCATTGCCGTGGCGATCCACGGGCTGCTGTTCGATCTGACCGATGCGGTGCGATACGGGGCGGCCGCGATTGCGGTCGGCGCTACGACGGCCGCAATCGCGCTCAACGTCTGGCCCAACGATCCTCACTGACGCCGGTCTCCGAAACGGTGCCGGATGCCGCGCTGATCAGATGAAATGCGCGTCGGAACGACGCACGCCGTAAATTTTGTCTCCCGCGCGAAACCGTCTAAAGTGGAAAGCAACCGGCATGCATTACCCGCGCCATTACCCGCGGGCCGTGCCCCCGCCGGCGAGCCCGCGTACATTTCGTCCGGCCGGTGGCGGACGACGGACGCGGTCATTCGTTTTCTACCGGTCGAGGCGGGTCCCATGCAAATCCATTTCACGAACGAGAAGCCCGAGTATTCGGGGCGCGACCTGATGCTTGCGTTCACGGCGTTGGTGAATGGCGAGCGCGTTCAATGTCAGATCACCGCCGAGGCACTGGAAGACCACTTTGGTGCGGCTTCGCCGCGCTTCGAGGACATGGTCGGTGCATTCGACCAGCACCGCGACCGTATCGAGGCGGCTGCACGGCGCCTGCTGTCGGAGACGCGCGCGCAATGCGTGACGCTGCGCAGCGGCTACGTCCGCTTCTACGAGGCCAACTGGCGCTGACGACACGACGCCCGTCTTGCTGCGCGCGTCGCTGAACGCCGCGCACGCGAAGACGTTGCCTTTCATGCGATGCCGTTCGGCGTGCCCGGGCGGCATTTTCGTATGCGGGGCGCACCGGATTGCTGCCGCGCCCGGCCGGCTGCCGGGGTGCCGGCACGACCCGGCGTATCGATTCGTCAGGATCGCAGAGAAAATCATTCGAATCAGGCGTTGAAGCTCGATCCGGCGAACCGTCTGGCGCTCGAGGCAACGGGCATCGCGGCGATCCGCCGCAACCGGCCCGATGCGGCGGTCGGGATCTTCGCGGGCATGAACCGCGCGTATCCCGACGACGCACACGTGATCGCCAACCTGGCGGTCGCCTATCGCCGCACCGGGCGGATCGATGACGCGATGTAGTTGTACCGCCGCGTCAAGACGCTGAATCCGCCGCTGGCGCAGCGGCTGTACGACGAGGAACTCGAGGGCGTCGCGACGCCGTGATGCGCGCGGGCGGGCCTGCGCGGCCCGCCCAACGAAAACGCCACCCGAAGGTGGCGTTCGTTCGTCGAGCATCGCGCCGAAGCGCGACCGTCACTCGCTGCCGAGATAGAAGAAGCGGAACAGGAACACGGCCGCGATGATCCACACGATCGGCTTGACCGAGCGGGCCTGGCCCGTCAGCAGCTTGAGGCCGCCGTAAGCGATGAAACCGAACGCGACGCCGTTCGCGATCGAGTACGTGAACGGCATCAGCAGCGCGGTGAGCGCGGCCGGCACGGCTTCCGTTGCATCGTCCCACGGCACCTCGACCATTTCGCGCAGCATCAGGCACGACACGTACAGCAGTGCCGGTGCCGTCGCATACGCCGGCACGACGCCGGCGAGCGGCGCGATGAACAGGCACGCGAGGAACAGCACCGCGACGGTGATGGCCGTCACGCCCGTGCGGCCGCCGGCCTGCACGCCCGATGCGCTTTCGATATACGCGGTGGTCGACGACGTGCCGAGCACCGAGCCCGCGACGATCGCCGTGCTGTCGGCGAGCAGCGCCTTGTTCAGGCGGTTCATCTTGCCTTCGACGAGCAGGCCCGCGCGGTTCGCGACGCCCATCAGCGTGCCGGTCGCATCGAACAGCTCGACGAGGAAGAACACGAGGATCACGTTGATGATGCCGGTCGACAGTGCGGCGCCGATGTCGAGCTTGAACAGCGTCGCATCGATCGACGGCGGCGCGGAGAACACGCCGTGGAACTGGTTGCCGCCGAAGAAGAACGACAGGATCGTCACGCCGATGATGCCGATCAGGATCGCGCCGCGCACGCGCAGGTGGTCGAGCGTGACGATCGTGAAGAAGCCGATGATCGCGAGGATCGTCGTCGGCTTGTGCAGGTCGCCGAGCGTGACGAGCGTGGCCGGGTTGCCGACGATCACGCCCGACGTCTTCAGCGAGATGATGCCGAGGAACAGGCCGATACCCGCGGTGATCGAGATCCGCAGCGATTTCGGAATGCCGTTGACGATCGCCTCGCGCACGCGGAACAGCGTGACGAGCAGGAACAGGCAGCCGGAGATGAACACCGCGCCCAGCGCGGCCTGCCACGTGAAGCCCATCCCCTTGACGACCGTGTACGCGAAATACGCGTTCAGGCCCATGCCGGGCGCGCATGCGATCGGGTAGTTCGCGTACAGCCCCATGATGATCGATGCCAGCGCCGCGACGAGGCAGGTCGCGACGAACACGGATTCCTTCGGCATGCCGGCGTCGCCGAGGATCGCGGGGTTGACGAAGATGATGTAGGCCATCGTCAGGAACGTGGTGACGCCCGCGAGTATTTCGGTGCGGAAGTCGGTGCCGGCTTCAGCGAAGCCGAAATACCGCTTGATGGATTCCATGAAGGCGTTTCTCCGGTCGGGTTGTCGTGTTGCTTGTTGTGCCGAATTGTTGTACAGGCAGCGGACGGCCGGCTTAATGTAACCAGCCACTATTGCCCGGCTATCGGCGGATTGTAATAGCGCGGATAGCTCGGACGATATAGTTGGAGGGCACGATCGCAAGATCGGTCGGCAGCCTGCGCGCGAACGGTCTGGCAGCCCGGCCGCGCGGCGAAGGCGCGCATTTTACCGGTTCGGGTGGAACGAACCGGAAGAAATGGCGGAAACGGGAGCAAGGCAGGGAAGCAAGACAAGGAAGCAACACCAGCGAACGGAGCCGGCCGATGCGTGCGCAACAACGAGAGAAGCGAGTGCAAGCCGGACGTGCGGGCGGACGCACAAAGCGGCGTGCGGTGTGGTGCGCGTGGCGGGTGCGGGATGACATCCGGCTGAAACGCATCGCCCGCATGCTGCACGAACGCGGGGCAGGCAGCACGTGCGCGGCCGGCGCGGAGGCCTGGCAGCGGCGTGCGGCGGCCATTCTTCAGGCCAGGCGGGAGCAGATATCGGGCTATCGTGCGCCGAAGCCGTCCCGCCCGCAACTGTCATTTCGCGATGCGGGGGCGACTGTGGTTTCTGTGTAAAAGATTGCAAGACCCCATCGCATAAACCGGCAAGTCTTTCTAGGATAGATACACCGCGCATGCACACGCCGGCCGGTAATTGCCGACGCGGGGGAGTCGCAGTCCGTGCAGGCCGGGCGGTGAAGTGCGGTCAAGGCCGTTGCGCGTTCGGGCAGGCACGGCCGGTTGCGATTGCCCGATGCGGGTTCGTCCGTAATCACGGAGGTCAGCATGTTGAACTGGATCAGCCGTTGGGCGATGCGACACGCCCCCACGCCGGAAAAAACCGCTGCGTCGATGCTCGTGACGGCGCGCATGGAACTGTTCGCTGCCGAACAGCGCGTCATCGACGCGAAATTACAAGCGGATTACTGGCGCACACGTGTGTCATTCCTCGAAGAGGTGCAGAAGCAGGGCATCGATCCGTGGGTGACCTCGCAGGCAGCGCAACGCCCCGACCTCGATTCCACTCCCCGCAGCACGGGCCCGCGTCTCGCCGCCAGCACCTGATGCACCTGATGCACCAGCTGCATCGCGGCGCGCGATCGCTCGCGGCACGCACCGGCGTGCCGCGTCATTCGATGCGCACCCGCGGCGCCTCATGCCGCGGGTGCGTCCGTTTCCGGTCGCGGCCGTTCCGCGTCTCGCGTGCCTGACGGCACGTCGCTCATCCGCTCCTTCCCGCTATCCCGAAGAGCAAACGTTGCACTTGCGCGAGCGTGCGCCTGAAGCGCTCGCCGCGACGCACGTATGCGGTCGTGAGTGTCGCTTCGGCCGGCCGGTCGTCGGCAACGGTGCCGAGCCAGATGCGTTCGCCGCGTGCGATGCGCAGCACGTCGCCGGGCTGCACCCAGCAATCGTCGACGCTCGGCGGGCGCGTGACCCACAGCGCCGCGCCATGCGTGCGCAGCTCCGCGTCCCGCGGCGCGCGCCAGGTCATCGTCGTGCGCGGCGCGACCGCGAAACGGATCACGACAGTCGGTAACGCGATCGTGCCGGCGTGGCGCCGATCGGGACGGTCAAACAGCGGGCTTGCCTGGTCCATCGTCTTCTCCAGTAATTGAGCCGGATGGATGACGCGCACCAGAACAAAAAGGCCTCATCCGTTTCCGGCGAGGCCTTGTGTGACATGCGGTACTGCCCGATTGCTAACGCACAAGCGCCTCCCGTGAACCATTCTTTCGAATGTTCATCGATCGATGAATCGAGGTGGAGACGAGCGTGTACGTAGGCATGCGAACGAGTTTGTCTTCGTGGAACGGCGTTGTCAACGACAATTTTCGAGATAGTGCAGGGGATGCGTCGGCGGCTGCGCGCGATTGGCCGCGCACCCGGATCGCATGCGTCGCGACACGTTCGTCATGAGCGACTTCGACATCGTTCGCGCAACAGGCTGCGCATTCGCGCGAGCGCATGCGCCAGCCATGCGCCGCGTCCCGTCGCGTACGCGGTCGTGATCGATGCTTCGGCCGGACGGGCGTCGTCGGTGCTTATCCAGATGCGATCGCCGCGCCGCACGCGCAGCACGTCGCCGGTTCGTATCCAGTAGTCGTCGACGCTGCCCAGCCGCGTGATCCACAGTGTCGCGTCGTGCACGCGAATCTCGGCATCGTTTTGCGCGCGCCACGCCAGCGTCTTGCGCGGCGCGACCGTGAACTGGATCACGACCCGCGGCAACGCGATCGCATCGGTGCGGCACCGATCGGGGCAGACAACCAGCCGGCTTGCTTGGTCCATCGTCATCTCCTTCCGTTGAGCCGGGCGGGATGACGCGCACCAAAACAAAAAGGCCTCATCCGCTTCCGGCGAGGCCTTGTGACATGCGCAACTGAATCTCGATGCTAACGCACAAGCGCCTCCGGTGCTCGCCACGGATGGGCGTTCACTCGGTTTTCATGCGCGATGGCGGCGGGCTTGAGCATAAGCATGCGAACGAGTGTGTCGTGGCAGCGCATCGATGTCAACGGAAATTTCGAGATACGTGACGGTTACGCGTCGCGTTGCGCGAGGCCGTTCACGAGCAGCTCGGACAGCAGGCCCGTCATCCCTTCCGGGTGCGTGGCCGCGCGCGCCTTCAGCTGTTCGACGAGTTCGGCGTTGAGCTTGCATGCGAACGGCACGAGGCCTTGTTCCTGGTCGAGCTTGCGCTGCGCGCGGCGGTCGAGCTTGGCGACTTCTTCGGCACCCTTGCCGAAACGTGCTGAGCTCGACTGCTTCATCGCGTGCGTCAGCTTGAGCGCCTTGTTCTTTTCGAGATCGGTTTTCTTCATGGCCATCGCGGCACCTCCGGGAAATTGAAGCCGCGATTGTACGCATTTCGGCGGGCGCCGCCCGTGGAGCCGGCAAGAAACCCGGTCAGGCGCCCTTCGCCGTGCCCCAGTTGCCGCCGTGCGCGGCCGCCTGTGCGGCCGGCGAGCGGGCGAGGTACGCGAGCGCCTGTTCGGTCGAGCCTTCGTGATGCGGCGTATAGCCGGGCTTGAAATAGCGCAGTGCCGCGCCGATCACCTTCCAGAACGACGGCAGGTGGCCGCGCCGCGAGCCTTGCCACCACGCGAGCACGAAACCCGGGTAGCGGCCGGCGTCCGGGTCGCGCCGGTACATGAACTTCGCGCCCGTCGTGATGTAGTAGAGCAGCAGCAGGATCACGAACGCCATGTGCACGCAGCGCTCCGGGTAGGTGCCGCCCATGTGCCGGTAGATGTCGAACGCGACCGTGCGGTGCTCGACCTCCTCCGCGCCGTGCCAGCGCAGCAGGTCGACCATCGTCGGATCGGCTTTCCCCTCGTCGAGCCCGTGCGCGTTGAGCACCCAGTTGCCGAGATAACCGAAGAAATGCTCGAGCGACGCGATCACCGCGAGCTGCTGCCGCAGCCAGAAACGCGTGTGGCCGATCTTCAGCCCGAGCGGCTGTTCGCCGAGCACGCGCGTGAACAGCCGGTTGAGCTTTTGCGTGAACGGCTTCGTGTCGATCCCGTGCCGGTCGTAATAATGCTTCAGCACGCCGCCGTGCGAACGCGAGTGCACGGCCTCCTGCCGCAGGAAGCCTTCGGCCTCGTCGCGCAGGCGCGCGTCGGTGATCAGCGGCAAGGCCTTGTTGTACACGCGGCAGAACCACAGCTCGCCTTCCGGGAACAGCAGGTTCAGCGTGTTGATGATGTGCGTGCTGCCGGGGTCGTTCGGCACCCAGGTGACCGGCGTGTCGCTGAAGTCGAACTTCACGTGCCGGGCCTTGATCTTGTGATAGTCGGCGGTATCGGTCATCTTTGTCTCCCTGTGCGGCGGCGTGCGCCGTCAATGCGATGCCATGCTGACGCGGGCGATCATCCGGCCGAGCCACGGCATGAAGCGGCCGACGAAGCGCATCGCATGCGCCTCGCCGCCGACGGCGACGACGGGGCGGTTGCGCAGCACGCCGTCGACCATCGCCTGCGCGACGGTTTCCGGTTTCAGGCCGCGCATCTGGTACAGCTTCGTCGCGCGCTTGCGCAGCCGCGCTTCGTCCTGGGCATTGGCGCCCGCGTATTGCGTCGACGCCATGATTCCGGTCTCCGCGAAGCCGGGGCACACGGCCGTCACGCCGATGCCTTTTTCCGCGAGCTCCGCGCGCATGCATTCGCTGAGCATCAGCACGGCGGCCTTCGTCGTCGCGTACGCGGGCAGGTCGCGCGACGGCCCGAACGCGGCGGCCGACGCGGTGTTGACGATGTGCCCGCCGGTGCCGCGCGCGGCCATCTGCTGCGCGAACAGCCGCGAGCCGTGGATCACGCCCCACAGGTTCACGTGCAGGATGCGCTCCCAGTGCCGCGTGCTCGTGTCGAGGATGCCGCCGGCCATGCCGATGCCGGCGTTGTTGATCACCACGTCCGCGCCGCCGAGTTCGCTGCCGACCCACGTCGCCAGCGCTTCCATTTCGTCGGCGGACCCGACGTCGACGCGTTTCGCGTGGGCCTGCGCGCCGGTCAGCCCGATCAGCAGCGCGGTGCGTTCGGCGCTTGCGGGATCGATGTCGCACGCGACGATCGTCGCGCCTTCGCGCGCGAACGCGAGCGCCGCGCAGCGGCCG
The DNA here is from genome assembly GCF_000466765.1 of Burkholderia sp. AU4i. NCBI lineage: Bacteria > Pseudomonadati > Pseudomonadota > Betaproteobacteria > Burkholderiales > Burkholderiaceae > Burkholderia > Burkholderia sp. AU4i. Next base: position 26,309 of record NZ_ASSI01000218.1, read on the forward strand.
ATGCCGCTGCCCGCGCCGGTGACGACCGCGACCTTGCCGCTGAAGCGGCCGCTCGTTGCGCGGCGGCGCGCGTTCGCGAGCGCGGGCGGCTCGTTGCCCGATTCGACCGCGTCGATCAGTTGCCCGGCCAGATCCGCGAAGCGCGCCGGATCGGCGAGCGGCAGCCAGTGGCCGGCCGCGACCTCACGGCGGTAGTACTGCGGCACCCAGCGCGACAGGTTCTCGGACAGCGCGGGGCTCACGTACTTGTCGCCGAGCGGCACGATCGTCTGCACCGGTGCATGCGCATGGCGTTCGCGCGGCGCGAACAGGCATCGGATGAAGTTCGCGCGATAGAGGCGCACGCCGCGCGCGCCGTCGTCGGCTTGCGTCGGACGCGGCGCGACGGGCGTTTTCTCGAGCCGGCGCAGCAGGCGCGGCCACGCGCGGCCGAGCCACAGCCGCCAGCCGAGCTCGGGGATGAACGGCAGGTGGAACAGGTACACGTACCACGAGCGCACGAGCTGGCCGCCGAGCCTGGCGAGCGACGCGGGCGTCGGGTGCAGCACGCGTTCGCGCAGCCAGAAGCCGACATGGTCGAGGCACGGCCCGGAGCACGACGTGTATGACGCGATGCGGCCTGAAAGGCGCGGATCGGTGACGAATTCCCAGCCCTGGATCGAGCCCCAGTCGTGCGCGACCAGATGCACGGCGCGGCCGGGGCAGAGCGCGTCGATCACCGCGACGAAATCGTCGGTCAGCTTCGCGAGGTGGTAGTCGGCCGTGCGCTTCGGCGCGCCGGACAGGCCCGCGCCGCGCACGTCGTATGCGATCACGTAGTGCTTGCGCGCGAGCAGCGGCGCGACGTGCTGCCAGACGCTGCTGTCGTCGGGATAACCGTGCACGAGCACGACCGGCGAGCGGGCCGGGTCGCCCCAGGTCCTGACCGCGAGCGTCAGGTCGCCGGAGGCGACCGCCGTTTCGCCATGAACCGATTCGAACAGGGCCAGCGGCGCTTCGTTGGAAAGAGGCTGCATCGTGAGTCCGTCGTTCAGGGGGTCGGGGGGAAGGCGAGGATGCGTCAGGCGGCGGCCGGCACGGTCGCGACGGCCTGCGCACGCTCGGCCTGGCGGCGCTGCCAGCGGCGCACGTGCGGCAGGTCTTCGTCGAGCCAGTACGCGTCGTCTTCGGTGATCACGAGCAGCTCTTCGAATTTCGCGCCGACACCGGCGAAGCCGAGATGCGGTTCGACGGCCCACAGGCCCGGCACGGGCGCATGCTCGGAGCGGCGGTCGATCGACCACAGCGGCGACCAGCCTTGCCGTTTCGCCGCGCGCCCCTGGTCGAGGAGCAGGTTGCGCGTCGCGTTCAGCCCGAAGCGCGCGACGAAGCGCGGCTTCGACAGCTTGTGGATCTTCGCGACGCGATGCGCGAGCACCTTGAACGGATAGGCCTTGTGGCGCGGCTCGACGCCCTGGCGGCGGCACAGCGCGTCGACTTCCTGCGCGACCTCGGCCATCGGCCGGTGCGCCTTCACGAGCCGCACGATCAGGTCGCGATGGTCCATCAGGTCATCCTGCAGCTGCTCGAGGATCGGGTTCTGGCCGAGGCAGTGCGCGTAGCCGACGTCGGCCACGATGCCGTCGAGCACCGGCGCGACGTCGAGGATCACCGGCATGTCGGTTTCGAGCTGGCGGTTGCTCGGGAAGAACGCGAGATTGAAGCCGCCCATGTGCTTGAGGCCCGAGAAGCCTTCGAACGCGGTGCGGTCGCCGAACCACGCGAACGGCTTGTGCAGCCAGTCGTGTACGCCGTTGTCCTGCAGCCATTCGGTCAGGAGGCGTGCGGCTTCCTTTTCGGTGATGCCGGGGTAGAGCATCGCGCCGACGGTCTCGACACAGCGGTAGGCAAGCTGCTGGACCGCGCGGAATTGCGGCAGCTCGTCGAGGTGGACTTCCGGCAGCGACTGGTCGGCCATGATGCGTCTCCAAGGGGGCGCTGATCCGAAATCCGTCCGCTGGCGTCGCCGTCGCGGGTTATTCAGTCAGCATTTAATGTGTCATTGATCAATGTAACGATCATAGACGGTTCCACGTGCCGGGACGTGAGGATTTGTCCTAATGGCAGGGGGAAATGGAGGGGAGCCTCTAGGTTTCCGGGCGATGTCGCGAGCGGCTGCGTCGCCGGCCCGGACGGCCGAGTTCGATCGCTTCGTGACGCCCGGCATGTCGCGCCGGATCAACTCGCCGTCGTGTCGCGGCGTGACGCTGTCAAATTGCCGAAATAATTTCGTCACATCATTCGTCCCCCGATTCGAGGCAGTCCCGGCTTCGCGGTGGCGATGACCCGCCAGTGCGCCGCACGGGGCAGTGACCGGAACCGATTCGACATTTCCACGGAGAGAGACCATGCAACGCCGCCAGTTCATGAACACCCTTGCCGCGGCGACCGCTGCGACGTCGCTGATGCTCAAGGCCGGCACCGCCGACGCAAAGCGCGCCACCGCGCCGGACGCGCTGGACCCGGGCCGCTGGTCGCCGTTCAACGCCGCGCGCCTGCAGGCGGTGCTCGACCAGCATGGCGTCGCGAGCGCGCGCTACGACGAAAAGCGCCGCCCGTACGCGGTGTTCGACTGGGACAACACGTGCATCATGAACGACTGCGAAGAGGCGTTGCTGATGTACCAGATCAACCATCTGCAATACAAGCTGACACCGGACGAATTCGTCGGCGTGATGTGGAAGGACGTGCCGAAGGGCGCGTTCATGAAGGACTACACGACCGTCGACGGCAAGCCGGTGACGATGGAGGATCTCGCCGCCGACGTCGAATCCGACTACCGCTGGCTCTACGCGAACTACAAGGGTTTCGGCGGCAGCAAGAGCCTCGACGAGATTCACGAGACCGACCAGTTCAAGGATTTCCGCGCGAAGCTGTACTTCATGTACGACGCGATCTGCGACACGCACCCGCTCGAAGTCGGCTACAAGTGGATCATCTATTTCTACAAGAACATGACGACCGCCGAGCTGCAGGCGATGGCGGAAGCGTCGGACAACTACGGGATCGGCGACGCGCTGCGCAAGGTACGCTACGAAAGCCCGAAGACGCTGCCGGGCAAGGCCGGCGTCGTGGCCGATACGCATTTCCACGGCATTCGCATCCATGAGGAAATCCGCGCGGTGATGCACACGCTGCGCGCGAACGGCATCGACGTGTACGTGAGCACCGCGTCGCTCGACGATGTGGTGCGCGTGTTCGCCGGCAACCCGAACTACGGCTACGGCGTGCCGCCTGAAAACGTGATCGGCCTGCGCCTCGACATGCAGGACGGCAAGTACACGAGCACCTATCCGGCCGGCTGGCATTTCAACTGGGGGCCCGGCAAGACGGTCGGTATCCGCAACGTGCTCGAATCGAAGAAGGGCTACGGCCCGCTGCTGGTGTTCGGCGACAGCGACGGCGACGCGTGGATGCTGCGCGACTTCAAGGACACCGCTGCCGGCGTGATCGTCAACCGGATGAAGAAGGGCGAGATCGGCGCGGACAGCAAGCTCGCGGCCGGACAGATCGGCCAGCCGGATGCGCGCTTCCTGCTGCAGGGCCGCGACGAGCACACGGGCCTGATGATTCCCGACGAGAAGTCGATCAAGTACGGCAAGACCGAGCGCAAGCTGCTGGCCTGACGGGTGCTTGATGCCGGGCCGTGGCGGCCCGGCGTCCGGCATCCGGCGGGATCGACGGCGGCGCGTCGCGCGAGCCGGAACTCGCTCGTCTCAGCCCTCGCGCGGCGTACCCGGCCGATCCAGCAACGCCCCCAGCAGAT